>CAYUZZ010000041.1:0-11762 GCA_964449505.1 uncultured Hyphomicrobiales bacterium
GAAAAAACAGCATATCAAAGTGCAGCAGAAGGAAATATTATAGTCAAAGTTGTAATTCAAAATGCAACTATTTCTCCAACAATTACTTTTTTCGCGGCTAAAGATATACGCTACACAATAATAATTCTTGCGGGTACAATACCTTCGCTTCGCGTTGAACATGATTAGACTTAAATAATTAATGGATTATTCTTTTAGCAAATTGCATTTCATTGCAAAAATTAAAATGAATCTAGCTATTTACTAATCCTTTAGATGTAGTCCATTTTTCAATCTTTTGACTGATACTTAAAGCAAGAATATATGGTTATGTTAATGTTAAGTAATTACACAATATATAATTTATCATAGGAGATAAAACAAAATGAATAAGCTTAAAAATTATTTTAAGATATGGCTAATACCCATACTAGCTATTTTATTGATAGCTAGTTGTGATGACAGAGATAAACTTACTTCGTCACCAATTTTAACAAGCCCGACAGTTATTTCCACTAATCCTGTCAATGCAGCGGTAAACGTTCCATTTAACCAAAGCATAGTTGTAACGTTTAGTGAAGAGATGGATTCTGCATACATTAATACGGCAACATTTACATTAATGCAAGGAACGTCTTTTGTTTCTGGTACGGTTACATCATTAGGTAACTCAGCAACATTTAAACCATTGAATAATTTGTTAGCCAATACAAAATATACTGCAACCATTACTACAATGGCAAAGAGTCTATTGGGTAGCAGACTAGAAAAAAATTATATTTGGAATTTTACAACAGGTGCAACAGCGTTAATTACACCGCCATCAGTAAGTTCTACTAATCCACTTAACGCAGCAACTTCAGTGCCAATCAATCAGAAAATAGCAGCTACATTTAGTGTTGTTATGGATGCCACAACTATCACTACATCAACCTTTACGGTTTTGCAAGGTACTACACCTGTTGTAGGATTTGTGTCTTATTCTGGCACAACTGCCCTTTTTACACCAGCAAATAATTTTGCTCCAAATACAGCATTTACAGCTACAATTACTACTGGTGCTGATGATCTTGCAGGTAATTCATTGACCAATAACTATACCTGGAGTTTTACAACAGGTGCTATTGCTGTTGTTACACCACCAACTGTAAGTTCTACAAATCCTAATAATGCTGCTGTTGGTGTACCAATCAATCAAAGTATTGGAGCTACCTTTAGTGTAGCTATGGATGCCACAACAATAACCGCATCAACTTTTACGGTTTTGCAAGGTACAACCCCTGTTCCTGGATTCGTATCATATTCTGGAACAACGGCAATATTTAATCCTACAAATGATTTTGCGGCAAATACATTATATAACGCCACAATAACAACTGGTGCAAGTGATCTTGCAGGTAATGCTATTGCAAACAATCATGTTTGGAGTTTTACAACAGGCGCAATCGCAATTGTCAATCCACCAACTGTAAGTTCTACTGACCCTGTTAATGCTGAAACCAATGTGGCTTTAAATCAGAAAATAACGGCAACTTTTAGCAAAACAATGGATGTCTCAACTATTACTACTGCAACATTTACTTTAATGCAGGGGGCAACATTTGTTTCAGGTACGGTTTTCTATGTTGGTACAACGGCAACTTATAGTCCAACAAATAATCTTACCCCAAGCACTACCTATACCGCTACTATAACAACTGGTGCAAAAGATTTAACAGGTAATGCCCTTACATCAAATTATGTATGGAGCTTTACAACTGGTGCAGCAATTGTCGTTACTCCACCAATCGTTAGTTTAACTGATCCCCTTAACCTTGCAACAGGTGTGGCTTTGAATTCTAAAATTGCCGCAACTTTTAGTAAGACAATGGATGCCTCAACTATTACAGCATCAACGTATACTCTTATGCAGGGAACAACTTCAGTATCGGGATTCGTGTCATATTCTGGAAAAACCTCAACGTTTACACCTGCAATTAATTTATTACCAAATACATTATACACTGCTACAATTACCACTGGGTCTAAGGACTTAGCGGGAAACACGCTTGCAGCTAATTATGTTTGGAGTTTTACAACTGGTGCAGCAGTAGTCGTTACTCCACCTACTGTAACATCTACCAATCCAGCTAATCTTGCAACAGCAGTTCCTCTTAATCAGAAAGTAGCGACAACATTTAGCAAGTCAATGGATCCTTTAACGATTACCACAGCAACGTTTACCTTAAAACAAGGGACAACAGCCATTTCAGGATTCATCTCTTACTCAGGTACAACAGCTTATTTTACACCTGCAAGTAATCTTGCTCCTACAACAGAATATACAGCTACAATTACAACTGGTGCTAAAGACCTTGCTGGAAACGCAATAGCAACTAACTACGTCTGGAACTTCACGACGGGTTCATCTACGGTTATTATTCCTCCAACAGTAGTTTCAACGGACCCTGTTGATTTAGCAACATGTGTTGCTTTGAACAAACAAGTTAAGGCAACGTTTAGTAAGGAAATGGATGCATCTACTATAACGACTGCAATATTTACTGTCATGGAAAACAATGGAACAACATTTATCTCTGGTACAGTCGGTTATGTTGGCACAACTGCAACCTTTACACCATTAACAAATTTCAAACCAAATACAACTTATATAGCTACAATTACAACTGGGGCTAAAGACTTAACTGGAAATGAAATGACAGCCAACCATATATGGCGCTTTACTACTGTTGTACCTTATGTAGTAACATTATCCTCAAATCCAGCTCTTGGCGGTACAACAACCGGTGCAGGCACATTTAACTCTTGTTCTTCAGTAACAGTAACTGCAACTCCAAATGTTGGTTATACATTTACTAACTGGACAGAAAGTGGAACTATTGTATCTACAAATGCAAACTACACATTTGAGTTAAGTGAAAATAGAACATTAGTTGCTAACTTTGTTCCTATTCAATATACAGTAGTGTTATCCTCAAATCCAACATTAGGTGGATCTACGAGCGGTAGTGGTACTTTTGACGGTGGAAGCAACGTAACAGTAACTGCAACGCCTAACGTTGGGTTTACATTCACCAACTGGACAGAAGGTGGAAATATTGTATCCACAAACGCAAACTACACTTTTGTTTTAAGTGAGAACAAAACACTTATAGCAAACTTTACTGCCGTTATTGTCCAATTTAGTGTATCCTTATCATCAAATCCAGCATTAGGTGGAAACACAAGTGGAGGTGGTAATTTTGATGAAGGAAGTAATGTAACAGTAACTGCAACACCAAACGTTGGTTTTACATTTACCAATTGGACAGAAAATGGAAATATTGTATCCACTAATGCAAACTATACTTTTGTGCTATTAGAAGACAAAGTATTTGTTGCTAACTTTAGTGCTATTATCGTAGTTCAATATAATGTATCCTTATCATCAAATCCGGCAGCAGGTGGAAACACAAGTGGCGGTGGTGATTTTGATGAAGGAAGCAATGTAACAGTAACTGCATCTTCAAATGTTGGTTATGCATTTACTAATTGGACAGAAAATGGAAATATTGTATCCACAAATTCAAACTATACTTTTGTGTTATTAGAAGACAAAGTATTTGTTGCTAACTTTATATTAAGCGGACAAATGCCTGTTGATCTTGGAACAGCAGCTAGATTTGCTATTCTTTCTAACTCGCAAATTACTAACATTTCAACTTCTGATATTAAGGGAGACGTTGGTTTAAGTCCTGGTGTTAGATCAAATATTACTGGATTTTTCGGATTTGCTCGAGATCCTGGTCTTACATATTCAACATCACCAGAAGTCACTCAAGGTTTCATTTATGCAGCTGACGATGGTAGCCCAACACCAGCAATGTTAATTGCGGCTAAAAGTGATGCTGAATCTGCATACCTTGATGCAACTGCAGCAACTCGTGGAACTCCAACTTCAATATCAGGAAATCTTAATGGGTTAACACTTGCTCCAGGTCTTTACGAATCAGGATCATCAATTGAGATTTCTCCAGGTGGTAAACTTTACTTAGATGCTGGTGGTGATGCAAACGCAGTATTTATTTTCCGTAGTGCAACTTCAATTACAACTGAATCAACTAGTGAGGTTGTTTTAGCTGGAAGTGCAAATGCTGCAAATATTTATTGGGTTGCAGGATCTGCTGTTACACTTGGTACAAATTCTATAATGAAAGGAACCATAATCGCAAGTACTTCAATCTCTCTACTTACGGGTTCAACATTAGAAGGCAGAGCAATAATACAAAGTGCTGCAGCTGGAATGGTTTCATTGGATCAAAGTACAATAGTTTTACCATAAGATAAATAACATAAGTGAGGAGTTTTTGACTCCTCACTTATTTCAAAAATATGCTCTTTAAATATTTAGCACATTGAAAAGAATAGATTGAAATAGGTTTAATTTTTTTAGATAAAAGCATTAAAAAACAAAAGGAAAACAAAATGAAAATATTATTTATAACTATTGCATTGCTATTAACTGTTAGCACAAGTAGTTTTCAAGCACAAACAGTAACGGATAGTTGGGCATTTGGGTTTGGTTTAAACTATCCAAGATTTGCTTCGGTAAATGTAACATCATTAAATTCTAATTATGGTGGCTATCTTTCAATTCAACGTAATTTTTCTGAAAATGTTGGATTAAGATTAAAAGGTGGTTATTCACACCTTGAAGGATCATGGATGAATCCTTCTTTTGATTTGGTTACAGAATCAACTGGACTTATAACTGGTAATTTAGATTTATTATACTATCCTGTACCTTGTGCACCGGTATCACCATACTTATATGCTGGGCTTGGTGGAAATTATAGAACTATAGACAATGGACAAACTGCATTTAATGAAGATACAAAATTAGGAACTCAATTAAATGCGGGTCTGGGTGCTGAATTTAAGTTTAATTCTACTTGGAGTTTAGTAACCGAATTTGGTTATCATGTTACAAATAATTCTAAACTTGATGGTACTATAGTTCCAGAAGAATTGAACGGACGTGATTCATATATAAATCTAAGTGTCGGTTTAAATGTTTTATTTGGCAAAGGCGAGCCTTCTCAAGAATGTGAACCTTGTCAAGGAATGACAATGGAAATGACAGATATGACAGATTATGATAAAATTGATAGCATGATTATTAAACATATTCCAAAACAAGTTATTAAAGAAGTTATAGTAGAAAGATATATTGCTGCTGTTTCTGAAGATAGATTAGTTTTGGTTGGTGTTAATTTTGATTTCGATAAATCAACACTTCTACCAGAATCATATCCAGTTCTTAATAAAGCAGTGATCTTATTGGAAGATAACCCAACAGTTAATGTTGAGATTGAAGGATATACTGATTTTATTGGCACTAAAGTTTACAATAAAGAATTATCTGTAGAAAGAGCTGAAAAAGTTAAAGAATATCTTGTCTTAAAAGGTATTGATAAAAAAAGACTAAGTACCATTGGTTATGGAAAAGGAAATCCCGTTGCTAACAACGAAACTGAAGAAGGCAGAGCACTGAATAGAAGAATTGTATTTAGAATTCTTAAATAATCCTATTAATATTTGTATGAATTTAAGATTGCAATACTTTGCAACTTAAATTCATACATATTTTTCTGCAATGGAACCACAAACAAAGCACAAAATAAAATGTGCTTTAAGGAGAAACATAAAATGCGAAAAATATTTTTGCCTCTTTTGATTACTGGAATCTTATTTGTTTTTGTGGCACCAATTAAGGCGCAATTAACACTTACATTAAGTAATAATATAGATACCCAACCAATATGGGGACCAGTGGGATATGATGAAGTGCAATATTATTATTTCCCTGACATTAATAGCTACTACAATGTGTCTGAAAAACGATTTCATTTTTATGATGAAGGTAAATGGACTAATGGCTCTTCTCTGCCTTTACGATATAATAACTTTGATTTATATAAGTCTTATAAAGTAGTAATAAATGAACATGAACCATGGAAAAAACATAATGTTCACAAAAAGAAATACTCTTCATTTAAAGGACGTCACGATCAAATTGTAATTAGAGATAGTAGAGATACAAAATATTTTGTGATTAAAGATCACCCAGAACACGGTAAATGGGAAAAAAATCAAAAAGACAATAATGGAAATGAACATAATCGCAAGAACAAAAATGAAGGTCACGAAAAAAACAAAAAATGAATATTGAAAAACTCATTCGGTGAGAAAAAATTATTTCGTCAATATTTAAGAGTATGAATCAATTAATTATAAAGGAACCAAAATGAATAAGTTAAAGATTAAAGGTAATTGGAATGAAATTTCTGGTAAGTTGAAGCAAAAATATGCCAATCTAACAGACGATGATTTGCTATTTAATGAAGGCAAGGAAGAAGAAATTATTGGAAGGCTTCAAATTAAACTTGGAAAAACAAAAGAACAAATACATGATGTGATTGCCAAATTATAAATTAAGATGTTGAGCAACCTTTATTCTTTTTGATAAATAGTTGTTTTTCTCTTATTCAAAGCAATCAACAGCCATCTGGCAAAGTGAAAATTTGAAATAATATTGAATGCTCTCACTCTAAAGGTCTAGTTCCTTTTTCATCCTATTGCCCGATTGATTAAGCAGCCAACTTAAGGTAGCTTGTTCTGTGTTCAATAAAAGTTTATTTAACAAAATAATTTGGAAGTATAAAATTTTACAATTAATAAAAGGAGATATGCAATGCGAAAAAACATTTTTTTCGGAATTATTTTAGGAATGTTTCTGTTCCTTGCTAAACCAATGGCTGCTCAAGACCATGGATTTGGGTTAGGACTTATCTTGGGTGAACCAACAGGTTTAAGTGCAAAACTCTGGACTTCAAGGGTTAATGCATTTGATTTTGGCCTTGGTGTTGGAATGGGTGGAGATCGTATCTCATATAATGGCAATTACAACGATGGCAGCCGTGTTCATTTTCATATGGATTATTTATGGCACTCATTTAATGCAATAAGCTCAACCGAAAGATTCCCTCTATATTACGGAATTGGAGGTAGATTTAATAGTGGTGGTAACTATGAAGAATCATTTGGTGTTAGAGGGGTAATTGGTATTGCTTGGCTGCCCCGGTCTACTCCTATAGATGTATTTATTGAGTTAGTACCTGTTTTTCAACTTACTCCAGGAACGGGATTTGGAATAGATGCCGGCTTGGGTATTAGATATTTCTTTTAAAAGAAAAATTAATTCACAATCATTAATAACAAAAGGATCTTTACAATGAAACTATTTACATTTTTATCAATTGTGCTTTTAAGTTGTGCTTCCTTAATAGTTGCACAAGAGGGTGTAGAAACCCCAAAGCAAAACGCCATGTCAAATGTATTCGGTATTACACTTGAAGGGGGTATAACCCTTGGAACAACTGATTACTCGAGTACAATCATGGATTATACAGGGAAAGCTTCCCTTGAATATTATCTGCCTTCTACAGGTGCAGGTAATTTCGGATTCAGAATTTTTGGACAACAAGGTTTTATTGCTGGCGAGGGTATAGCACTCTCAGTACAGCCAACACAAAAATTTAAGACAAAAATTGATTTATACGGTGGTGGAGTAATTTATACAATTTCTCTTGGGGATGCCGTTTATCCTTGGGTAGCTGCTGGAGTGTCAAATCTTTGGTTTTATCCAGAAGATGGTAATGGAAGCAGATTACCAAATTATGAAGCAAAAGTATATGACAAATATATGCTAGCCTATAATGGTGATGCTGGTGTAAGATTTTTAGTTTCAAAAAACATTAGTGTTAATGTAGCTGGTGGAATTGTAGTAGGAACAAAGGATTATCTTGATGATTTACGCGACGGTTCAAGTAATGATATGTTTGTTTCTGCAACTGCTGGTGTAACTTATTATTTTGGTAGATCTGCAGATAGTGATGGTGATGGTGTGCCTAATACAGATGACGCCTGTGAAGATACTCCTAAAGGTATAGCAGTGGATGAATTTGGCTGCCCACTTGATGCTGATAAAGATGGAGTTCCTGATTATCTTGATAAATGCCCAAAAACAATTGCTGGTGCATCAGTTGATGCAGACGGTTGTCAGTTTGATGCAGATTCAGATGGTATTGCTGACAATATAGATAAATGTGCTAACACTCCTGGTGGAGTTAAAGTAGATGCAAAAGGTTGTCCACTTGATTCAGACGGTGATGGTGTTGCTGATTATCTTGATAAATGTTCAAAAACCCCAGCTGGAGCTAGAGTAAATGCTGATGGTTGTGCACTTGACGCTGATGGCGATGGTATTTCTGATTCTTTTGACAAATGTCCAAATACACCAAAAGACGTGCAAGTAAATGCAGATGGTTGCCCTCTTGAAAAAGATACATTGCTTATCATCAAAGAAGGTAAAATGGAATCAATAGTTTTAAGTGGCGATACTAATTTTGAGTCTGGTAAATCAAGACTTCTTTCTAATGCTTATAGAGCACTTGATGGTCTTGTAGCTACAATGAAAGAACATCCTAAATATACATGGGAAATTGGCGGACACACAGATGCAGTTGGGTCAAGTAGCTATAACAAAAACCTTTCACGACAAAGAGCTCAATCTGTTGTTGATTATTTGTTAAATAAAGGTATTGAAAGAAACATGCTTAAAATAGTTGGATATGGTGAAGACAATCCAATTGCTACAAACAATACACCTGAAGGAAAATCTATGAATAGAAGAGTTGAAATAAAATTACTCTCAAAAGGTACCAAGTAGATTAAGTAAAAGTATATCTAATAAAGAAAGGCGGCATTATATTGCCGCTTTTCCTTATTCTTAAAATAACACATTTAGTAAATCTGTTTTATAAATATATTGGAGAAGTAAAATGAAAAAGATTAAAGGAATAACGATAATTGGAATAATTGCTATGTCTATTATTTTTATAGGCTGTAGTGCCAGCAATGCTGTTAAGGGTGGTGCAATTGGTGGTGTTAGTGGTGGCGTAGTTGGTGGAGTTATTGGTAATTATGCAGGCAATACAACGCTTGGAGCTATATTGGGTGCTGCTGTTGGTGGTACCGCTGGAGCTTTAATTGGACATAATATGGACAAACAAGCCGAAGAAATGAGGCAAGATCTTTCTGGAGCAACTATTGAAAGAGTTGGAGAAGGTATAAAAATTACTTTCGATTCTGGGATATTATTTGAGTCTAATTCATCAACTCTTGAGTATAATGCAAAATCAAACATTAATAAACTTGCTGTAATATTAAATAAATATCCTGACACAGATATTCTTGTTTCTGGACATACTGATTCTGATGGTGCTGAAGAATACAATCAAACTTTGTCAGAAAGTCGTGCAAAATCTGTTTCTGATTATTCAAGAATGCAAGGTGTTTCTTCTAGTCGCTTTACTGTTGTAGGACTTGGTGAAGGTGATCCAGTTGCTTCAAATAATACAGATAGTGGAAAACGTATGAACAGACGTGTTGAAATTGCAGTCTTTGCAAATGAAAAACTGAAAGATGCTGCTGAAAGCGGTGATCTTAACTAAATTATTAGACCTAAATAGCAAACCAGTTAAAAATATTTTATAGAATGGAGTTTATTATGTTATACACAATTGCGGTTATTTTAATAATATTGTGGTTGCTCGGATTTATGACTTCTTACACAATGGGTGGAATTATTCATATTCTTTTAGTAATTGCAATAGTAGTAGTGCTTGTTCGAGTAATTCAAGGTAGAAAAATATTATAACCATTTTATTTACCTATTCAAAAATATTTCACACATACATATTAAGAGTTTTGGGAAACTTTGTTGGTTCTCAACAATATTAAAGCACACAGCTGTATTCTCAAAATATTTCAAGCTAAAACAGACAATTTTTTTGATAATTCGACTAAATACTTTGATTTTATAAATATATTTGCTACAATCTGAGAAGTAATAGTTGTTTGCTGAAAAATGATTGTTTACTAAGGTAAAAGGTTATGAATTCAAACGACATTAGGCTTAAAAAAACTCTGACTATGATTCATGCTTGGGGAAATGGTGCTGAGCTATTGCCGCTTACAAATAATAGATCAAAATCATCATTTTCATTTGGTGGCAAATATAGGGTTATAGACATAACACTTTCAAACTGCATTAACTCCGATTTACACAGAATTTATGTGCTCACTCAATATAAATCAGATTCTTTACACGAACATATTTATAATGCTTGGAAAATTTTTCATCCAGAATTGGGCGAATTTATAAATTCGGTACCCCCTCAACAAAAATTGGATAAATTTTGGGATATGGGAACTGCAGATGCTGTGTTTCAAAATATCGATTTAATTAAAGATAATGATGAAAATCTTTTGCTTCTTTCTAGCGACCGTATTTATAAAATGGATTACTCAAAATTACTTCATTTTCATAATGAACTTAAAGCCGATCTTACTATTGCATACATTAAACTACCAAAAGAAATCTCTAAACATTTAAGCACTTTAGAAATTAATTCTAATAATAAAATAATTGTATTCAACAATTATCCTTTAATGATGCAAATGTTACGTTCTAATACCAATACTTCGCTTGTAAATATGGGCATCTGTTTGTTTAATACCAAAGCACTTAAAGAAGTATTCAAAAATATGGCCAATGAAAATTTAGATATTTATGATTTTGAAAAGGATGTAATTCCATATATGATTAGGAATAATTTTAACGTGGCTGCTTATCCATTTATGGATGATTATGAAAAGGGAAAAGCATATTGGAAGGATGTAGGAACAATTGATAGTTATTATAAGGCAAATATGGATTTATTAGAAGAATTTCCATCATTTGATCTTTACGATGAAAACTGGCAATTAAGAACTAAACACAGCAATTATCCACCAGTTAAGGCTATTGCATTTGGAAATAGACAGGTAAACAGAATTCATAATTCTCTTATTGCTGATGGGTCTGTTATTTCTGGTGGAACTGTTACTAGATCAGTTTTGGGTTTTAAAGTTAATATAAATAATGATGCATATGTTGCCGATTCTATAATAATGGATTTCTGCAAAATTGGACACAATTCAAGAATAAGGAACGCAATAATCGACAAAAATGTTATTATTCCAGAAAATGTGTCTATTGGTTTTAATTTAGAGGATGATAGGAAGAATTATTTTGTTACTAAATCAGGCATTGTTGTTGTGCCACAAAACTATGTTTTTAACAAAATAAAAAACGAACATGAAAAAATAATTATGAATTTAGTAGAAAGAATTGAAAAAGACAGATCGAGAAATGTTGCTAATCATAATTTAGTTTATAGATAGGTTAACAATGTCTCTATCCAAATCTCCATCCAAATGTAATCTAATCGCATTTTTAATTGCCTGGGTTGACATCTTGTCATATTTCGCAATTCTGCGTGTCTTTGATATTTAATTGAAGTTAACAGCCCCCGAAAACATTGTTTAAAGCGGGATTAAATGTTATATAACTATAACCCGAAATAATTTCGGGTTACAGATAATTAATCTAAATCAAAATTTCATCCGCGTGCAACAAGTCGCTAAAGAGTTCGTTTTTAATTGATTCTGCATTTTTCTTTGCATTTGCAAGAGAAGTTACAATATAGCGATTTGCAATAAACTTTTTACGTGGTAGTTCTTCAGCTTCTTCAAGAACAAGATAACCTGTATAAATGTAGCTGTATAGTTCAACTAAATCTTTTGCAGCAACTTCTTGAAATACATTATCTTTTCTATCTACTACATATTTTAATGAT
>CAYUZZ010000042.1:0-11758 GCA_964449505.1 uncultured Hyphomicrobiales bacterium
TTAACTAGTTCTTCCCGGTTTGTATGAATTGGCACTCGGTGGAACCGCCGTCGGAACAGGCTTGAATACACATCCAGATTTTGCAGATAGCAGCGCCTCTACAATTGCTAAATTAACCAATTTACCATTTGTTAGTGCTCCCAACAAATTCGAGGCATTAGCTTCTCACGATGCATTAGTCTTTGCTCATGGTGCACTAAAAACAATTGCTGCCTCACTAATGAAAATTGCTAATGATGTAAGGTGGTTAGCATCAGGTCCACGTTGTGGTTTGGGTGAGTTATCTATCCCAGAAAATGAGCCAGGCTCTTCAATCATGCCAGGTAAAGTAAATCCAACACAATCCGAAGCCATGACAATGGTCGCTGTGCAAGTTATGGGCAATGACGCTACAATAAACTTTGCAGGAAGCCAGGGTAATTTTGAATTGAATGTATTTAAACCCGTCATTATTTACAATTTTCTTCAAAGTGCAAGATTACTTGCCGATACATGTAATATGTTCGAGCAACATTGTGCTACTGGTATAGAACCTATTTTTGAAAAAATAAATCATTATGTGGAAAATACGTTGATGCTTGTGACAGCATTAAATCCACACATTGGTTATGACAACTCCGCTAAAATTGCTAAACTTGCCCATAAGAACAATCTTACTCTTAAACAGGCAACATTAGAACTTGGCTTGTTGACAGAGGAAGAATTCAACCAGAAGGTTAAACCATCTGAAATGCTTGGACCAAAATTATAATTGCAAAAGCTAAAAATACTATAAAATACTACTTAAATAAAAAAAGCCCAATTATGATTTGATTGGGCTTTTGATTAGTTTGTACAGTATATACTGATACAAAAATAAATTAATGATGGCTTGAATTACTTCTTTTGTTCCTTATGTAAAATATATAATCCGAAGTAGGGGGTTCTATATCCAATTGACGGAGCAAAAGAGATACTTGAGAACGGTGATGAGTGCCATGATTTACTAATTGGGTTAAGCCATCTTTGATGCAATTTTCAAAAGATTCACCCTTGGTGTTCATATATTTGATTTTTCCTTCGAAATCCATTACTGATAATGAATTCAGAAAATACTGAGTTTCTATATGAAGCTGTTGATTAATCTCCAGAAGTAAATCATTTGAATGAATTTCCCAAGGACCAAACTTAGAAATACGCTTCTGTAATCGGGACAACCAAATGTCGTGCGCATTCAGAATATGACAAAAAAGTTTATTGATTTTTGTATTCTCAAGATTATTATTAACTATGACATTGATAAATAAATTATTGGCATATTTATTATATTCGAACATTTCATGGAAATAGTTTTTCATTTTACCCTCATTTTATTATAATGAACTTACCAAATTTTGGCTCAACATAAAATTCACTTTTTATTTCTATTTTGTAAAAATATATACTCGAAGATAAGGAATTTCCATTAAAATCTAAGCCTAAAAAGTTGATTGTATTTGTCCCTATTTTAATTTGTTGCGAAATTCTATTAACTTTTTGTCCATTTATATCAAAAATATCAATTACTGCCTCGGCATCTGAATTTGGAGCAATATAGCTAATAGCATAGTTTAAATCATTATCTGCAGGATTTGGATAGCTATAGAAGTCATTGATATAAGCATTTATGAGAGAAGTTCTTGCAGTAGTTCTTAGTGTATCTCGATTCCCAGCCACATCATAAAAATAAATAATTATCGAAACATCTTCATATTGCAAAGTATCAGGCGAGAAAGTGAATCGTGCCTTGAGATTACTACCATCATCAACAGATTCAAATTTACTTTTTAAAGTTCTTTGATATGGATGAAGGTATCCGTTTACTCTGACCGATATACTACTGGAATCAACAATAGGTAAGGGGGAATTATCATATAATTCTACAATAAATTCTGGAAGAACAGAAATATAATCATTTGGAGTGTGCTCTTTCCCATCTACATATAATCTAATATACGGCTTGATTGTGTCAGGTCTCGTACGAAGTTCCCGTGAAATTTTATTATTAAAATAATAATTTTCAGAAATAGATTTATTTCCATTTAAATCAATTATAACGGGGTTAGTTTTATCTAAATTATCGGTTTTGATAGCAATTTTCTTATCGATGCTTTCATTTTTTGTTAATTTATTAACAACAATATTGTAATAATTATTAGAACTACCACCTTTCAATACATTTGCCTGCAAACTAACTGAATCTATGTCTGTTCTTAGGGAAAGATTCTTAATACCAAAATTCAAATTCAGTGGTTCGCCTCTAAGTAAGTCATTTGCGCTTAAATATGTATTTTTATCAATCAGAGAAATCTCTGATATAGGCGTAAAATCAACAAAGATAGATGATATTCCATAATTTTCATAATTCAAAATTTCTGCGATATTAGATTTATTTCTTGAATATTCCGCTTCAATAAGTAAATTAGGATAAGTGCCAGCATCTATAAACGAAATATCAATATCAAGAAAATTACTTTTATTAAAAAGAAGGTCTAAAACCCCGTTTTCTCTTTTTCCGTAAATTTTTATATTAATATTTTGTATTATAGAATCAATTTTTCCAAATAATCTAATTTTATGCCATTCTTTGGCAGTCCCTATACGTTTTGTGAGAAATTTACCCTTATTATTGAATAAAATTAAATTTCCGCTTATTTGTGCGGAATCTCCCACCAAACTAATCGCTTCTGGGATAGAGCCAATTTCTGCTCCGCGATATCCCATCATAGCAAATGATAAATCAAATCCTTGTTTAGAAGAATCTAACACCAAAGTATCGGCAATTCTGGAGCCAAATTTGCGCAATTCGCTGAATAAAGTATCAATGGAACCAGAATTGGGATTCTCGGCGAAAATTTTAAAATAGACTGGTAGTCTGAAACATGAATTGGACGTTGCTATTATCAAATAATCATCATCTGCTACTGAATCTCTTATAAACTTTACTAATTCTACCGCTACTGAATCCTTATACCAATTCCCTTCTGGATGGCTTGCATCTTTTCCCCAAGTATCGTATAATCGATATTTGGTGGAAATGCCCTCAGGAGTACTACTATAAACTACAACATTGAACCCTCTATCGTGGAAACCCTGTACAAATACTTCATTGCCAACCTCAATGTCTGAGTAGGGTGTTACTGTATAATTATTATTAGTGTCCCTGATTCCCCTAACTCCTAATGAATATACAGGTAGTGATTGGGAATTAAGTTCGATTAAATTGGTGCTATCAACCTTATTAATTCTAAGATTTTCAAAAACATCGAAAAAATTCTCATTGTTTGTATTATAATTATGCTTTACAATTCCATATTTAAAATCGGCATCAAAATAAAATGGAATATTAAGCCATTCACTTACTTTACCACTTTCCTTGGACACATATTTTGCCTTAAAAATAAGCTGATCTTTTGTATAATTGTTTATATCTGGCTTCCAATCAATTGATTCACCTGTAATTTCGATTTGTTCCTTGTTGGAAAATTTAGTATCTGCATTGTATAAAGTTTGTTCACTGTCATTTATATTAGTAATTATTTCAAAAAAGTAATCAAAATCAGTATTATTTCCAATTGGGTTTAGAACTCTGAAAATCGGCTTGATTGAGCTAACATTCCAATATTCCTGAGGATCTAACTTTAGTAAACCTTCTTTAAAAACCTCTATAGTGAAATTATAGGAATTGTTTGTAATATCTTCATCATCCAACAAATTATCAGGATCGACAATTATTCTGAGAGAATGTAAGCCAGGCTTATCTTTGATACTAACTTGAAAGTTGAAATCTTCTTTACTACAAATTGAAGGATAAATAATAATACTTGTATCAATTTCATTATTGTAGTTCCTTATCAAAATTGTTCGGAACTCGCTATTATTTTTATATCCGTAATTGAAAATATTGCCTTCTACTGTTACATAATTTTGCTTATCCGTTGCTTGGGAACTATTGTTTTCTGATGTTATTTTAATATTGTCCGGGGACAAATAGGCATCGGTATGCTTGCCAATTCTTAGTCTAAGAGTAGGGTCACCCAACAAATTAAATTGATACAGTGTAAACAGTTGATATGAATTTTTAGCCATTTTGGATTTTCCATAGTTAAAAATTTGTCCCAAATTTCTTTCCCTTTTGTTAGTGTCAACTAATAGATTTATCATTTCAGATACTATATAGTTATGTTCACCCAAAAAGCCCAACGTTGTAGAGCCCATAACACAAATAAATCCTTTATCCTTAGCCAAAAGGTACTCTTCGTTGCGGGAGTAAATCAAATTTGGCTCTGCAAATGCCCCAGTATTACAAGAAATTGTAGATAATATACCGTACCGGGATTGATTATTTAAACTGAAAGCACTCCAACCGTCTAATTCAAAAATCTCTGAGGCAGCATGTCCGATGTATATAGTCCAATGTGCACCATTGTTGATTTTATCCCGAATTTCTGTGCCCTGACTCGATGAACTTGGAGAATTATTTTCTTTGCGAACATAATCAATCATTCCACACAACGAACTGTTTTTAATAAAATCTGTATAGTAGTAATTAATGTATCCATATAGGAAATTTCGTTCACGATTATCGGCACCACCTGTCAGAAATAGAAAGTTTTTCATCCAAGCACGATTATCAGTAGTGTCATATTCAATCAATTTATCCACAATATCATTTGCTTGAGCTAAGGAATTAACAGATAATCTGCCCACAATCATTTCAGGGTCATAATCTTGTTCTCCATCTAATAAACCATACCACCAGTCGCTTACTGGATTGCCATATACAGGCATATAGTTATTACTTATCGATTTAATGGACACATTACGGGCATCCCAATTGGCATCTCCAAACAACACTAAGTATTTAGGAATATTGGAAAGGGAATTATAAAGAGTCGTTAGGAAATTCTTTATGGCGTATGGACTTTGATTACCAAAATTGAATTCATTATAAATATCCTCGACATTAATTACAGCAATTTTCAAGTTCTGTGATTTTTCCCTATAAGATTTCAGTCTATTTGCAGCAGGTAAAAAATTGTAATGTGAAACAAAAAAGGCGTCATAAGAATTATCCAAGCCACTCAAATTAGAAAAGATTGCCTTTCTTGGTTGGGGGTTCTCCATCGAGGAAATATCGCTTGTAATATATTTTGATATACCCTGATTATCAAGCAAATCACTGAATGAATAACTGTTACCATTGCTATAATTTATAAATTTTGATATATTAACAAATTCGGTGGAACTGAATTTCTCAATTCTAAGATTAGTACCCTTTATCACTGCAAAAGACCAATTCCCGTTTATTTCGGATAAATTGGTAGTAGCACCCAAATCGCCCATTATTGATGCTAAAATTCCTGCTTTATTCACTCCGGCAGCAGCAACATTGATAATTGAACCATCAGGCAGAGTATTGATATAATCATAAACGTAATTTTCATTCTTAAAGGAATTTATATACTTATATTCGATATAATCAGGAGCCTTGCATATAAAGAAATGTAATCCCTGTCCGACTGCACTTACAATACTATCGTTAATTCCTAAACTAACAAAATTTGTATCAGTAAAACCAGCTCCAGTTCTAATGTAAACACCATTTTGACCAGAATTGTTAAATCTTAATTCATTCTTAGTCTTATTGATAGTGAGTATGTTCGCACTTTTGAAATTGTATAAAGGTAGAGCAAAAGTTCCAGATTTGTCAATAATATAATCTAACACTCCATCATCGGCTACTGGAAGCACTCTGCCGCTAATATTATAATAGTCGATCAGTAATCTTTCATTTGTTGTTGGATAGACTTCTTTTTGGATAACTCTTATAGCATTATTGCCAGAGAACATTTTAGAAGGGCTCACATTTATAAATAGTGAATCCCTAACAAAACCACTAAATTGCTTGGAAATTTTTCCAGAATTATTTACATCATAATCGAATCCGTAATAAGTTAGTCTTTGGGGGTATCCACCAAAAGAGTCAGAATTAAGTGAATCCTGAGTGGTTTGATATTTAACGGTGATTTGGATAGAATCAGATTCTTTGGATGTAGGGTTAATTTTAAGATAATTTGTAAACCGGTCAGCTTGGGAAAGTTCGCCAAACTTTCCATAACTTGTGGGGGAAAGAATTCTCCAAAACCACCCTTCACCCATTACCGTTCTTGTGTCAAAATGATTACTATTTTCAATTTCTTTGGTAAAACTATTGCTTATAAAAAGCGAACCAGTACAATAATACATATCCTTTTCGATATGTTTATTAATTACCACATTCGACAAACTATCATTAACATTGTTCACAGAACTTGCTAAAGTAAATCTCTTGCCGATTGAATTTTCATTTAATGTAACAAAAAAAGTTTCGAATTTAGTATAATTTTCAAAATAGCTTGTATCACCATAAGCCCTGCTTCCCAGAAAGAAAATGGTGTCATTAGAATTTATCATCCCATCAGGGTTTTTAATGTAAAGTTCTTGTTCAACACCTCTTCTGAATAATGAAAGATTTTCCTTTTTTTTGCCTAACCATTCTGGTACTAACTTCAATATTTCCTTCATAGTAACAAAAGCAGGGGCATCCTTAGTAGTTTCTAACTTAATATACTGAAGCTCAGGATTATACCATTTTTTATTTAAAAGTGTTTCATTGTAAGTTGCCACTCCGTTCTTTTGAATTTCTGGTACTTGATATAAATTGTCCAAAAAAGTAAAAAATTCACTTCCATCAAAGTCATCAGTAAAATTATCTTTATTTAATTTTTTAGTAAATTTCAAAGAATACTTTATGATAGAGGTGCTACTGTTAAAAATGTCGGGGTTTACTTTTAACTCAATAAAATTTACTTTCCTTACTATTCCGTGGTTTACAATATCTATATGAGGATTAAAATTAGATTCAGTAGGAGTATCGTTGTTTGAAATTGCAAAACGGAAATAATAGCAGCTATCAATTAAATTTCTCTTTGAATCTAATTCTGAAAATGACTCAGAGTTAGTTTTAGATAAAAATAAGTCTATGCCACTATCACTTAATTCAATCCTATAGAAAGCGGAATATATATTTAAATTTGACACAAATATCAATATAAAGAGCATTCTTAAAAACATACAAACCTATGGTTATTTTTATAATTAGACTATCACAAATTAAACAAATTGTAAAAAATGCAAACCATCTTATATAATAACAAAAAAGCCATAGAATAAGTTACAATCTATGGCTGAAAAAAGAAATAAAATATAAATTATCTTCGGGTTTCGCCACCAAAAGATTTATAACGAGTAGAATGATTTTCTTCCTTTAGCTGGAACATAATCTTCTTAGCAATTTCTTCGGCAACCACTCTTTGGATTTGGTCACCAGAAGTCATATATTCTTCAATAGCATTTTCAACACGACTGCGAATAATTTCTGCAGTCTGACCAACTAATGCGTTGGATAATTGATGTATATCCGCCTGCTGTCCACGTAGTGCTTCCAACTGACTACGGTTTGCATCTTCCATTTTCTTTAACATCTTGTCCATTCTTTCCTCTTCTTCAGTGTACATTAAGGTAAGGGCAAGAAGTGAAAGCATGGTAAATTCCAGTGTAATGGCAAGCAAAATAAATGAGGGACGTGCAGCAGGGATAAATTTAAGACCACGAATACCAACCGCAACGATAAGTAATGCTGCACCACCATAAGCAAGACCGGTTACCAAGTTTGAGTATTTTTCGGTAAAATAATGAGACATATAAAGTCTGAACCCTTTTGGAACGTGAAATCTGTTTCTTCTCCAAAGAAGAGCATGTTTAATGTCGATAATTTCAATTACAACGAAATCAGAGAAGAACTCTTTGATTCTTGTGTAAATAGCTTCATTCCTAAAAAATACAATATCGGTATCCTCATCAAACACATCTTCGAAACGAGCAGACTGGAAAGGTGAAGCAATATCTTCAGTCATTGTTCTGTCCCAAACCATTCTGAAAGCACTTCTAACTTCAGGAAGTTCTTTCTCTGCAAGTTTGTCATCAGGCATAATTAATAATTCAATTATCTCATCAGCAAAGCCAGTCTGAAGACGAAGTTTTACTTTAGTGTTTTCAATTTGACGGTCAAATAATACAGCCATTATGCCAAGACTAGAAGGCATAAACATTGTAAGTAACAAAGAAGTTACAAATGCAAATACAGCAGCTAAGAATGCAAAACCAATCCATGGTTCCAATATAATTGGTTCTTCACCCAAAACAGGAGCTTTGGCATACCATTCACCGCTTGACTTTACATAACCATTTTCTTCTTCATTCCTCGAATGAAAAGAAAAGTCGAATATGTATTCTTTATTAATCAGTTTCTGTGAAATTTCTTTACCTGTTGCCTGTGCTACATTTTCTTTTGCAGTTGAGCCCCATGCCAATCCCTGGAATTTAGCAAATCCGATTTTCGCCTGTTGTTCCATAGTAGGTTGGAACAAAGGCACCACAAAACTGGCAATCAAATTAGGCATTATCGTGAAAAAGTAAATCCAAAAGAACACAATAAAAAGTACCAGCAACAAAATAGTGTGCTGTAGGCTGTTTCTGTACTTTTTGGTTCTTGTTGAGAAATTTTTAATTGTCATTAGAGTTCAACTCCCATATTTTTAATAATTATTTCTAAACTTTAAACATTAATTGCTTATTTACATTTTTTAAAATTACAAAAAAAATTAATATAAAACATAATAATTTTTCACAAATCATTAATTATTTTTAATTTCTTGTTATAAATCAAACTTTTCATACTGTCAATTGGTTAAAATTTCGTAATTTTAAATATGAAAACTAGAGCAATTTTAGGAAAGTTCTGTAATAATAAATCAGGCACCATTCGTGGTGGCTCTTTTATCTCATATTCCCGTCTTAATCACACACTTCTTTCATTCATATTTTTTTCTAGTCTTTTGTCATTATAACCTATACAAATTTATTAATTTATATTCATAAAAGCAAATTCTCGTATTGTTTTTTCACTTTTTTTAATAATAATAGCAGGAAATTAAAAATGGAAATATTAAATAATAATAATCATTCGTCTCGTTACGTTAAGCCAGATATGGTACACAAAGTTCTAAGCTCCTTTATGCTGGCTGATGGCTATGATTTCGTTCTCGATATTGAACAAAGCCAAGGTTCTGTTTTTAAAGATGCAAGAACCGGCAAAGAATTTATCGACTTTTTCTCTTTTTTTGCATCGATCCCAATTGGTATGAATCACCCAAAAATGAGAAATAAAGAAGTAATAGAACTTTTGGGAAGAGCAGCACTAACTAAGCCATCTAACTCTGATATTTATACTTCTGAGATGGCAACTTTCGTAAAAACGTTTTTTGAAATTGCTGTTCCTGATTATTTTAAGCACGCTTTTTTTATTTCTGGCGGTGCTTTGGCTGTGGAAAATGCTCTAAAAACAGCATTTGATTGGAAAGTTAGACGAAATTTCAGGAAAGGGTATATATCCGAACACGGTAGTAAAATACTCCATTTCAAGCAGGCATTTCATGGTAGGAGTGGCTATACCATGTCCATGACAAATACAGAAAACACTAAAGTTATGTATTTTCCAAAATTCGATTGGCCCAGAGTCACAAACCCTAAATTATCATTTCCGCTGAATGAAATCAATTTGGAAAAAGTAATCGAATTAGAGAAAGTTTCTATCGAACAAATTAAAAGAGCATTCATCAATAATCCCGATGATATTGCAGCAATAATAATAGAACCTATTCAGGGGGAAGGTGGCGATAATCACTTCAGAAAAGAATTTCTACAGCAACTAAGGCAGTTAGCGGACGAAAATGAAGCTTTGCTTATTTTTGATGAAATTCAAACTGGAGTGGGAATCACAGGCACAATGTGGGCGCATCAGCAATTAGACGTAAAGCCGGATATTATGTGCTTTGGTAAAAAAATGCAAATTTGCGGAATTTTAGTGGGTGATAAAATTGAAAGTGAACCCGAAAACGTATTCCATTTATCAAGTAGAATAAATTCTACATGGGGTGGCAATCTTATTGACATGGTTCGTTCGACTTTATATTTAGAAATTATTGCTGAAGAAAACCTCTTAGAGAATGCTAAGAATATGGGAACTTTTCTATCCAATAAAATGTTTGATTTGCAATCCAAATATCCAAGCCTTATTTCCAATGTAAGGAATAAAGGTTTGTTTGCTTCATTTGATTTTAGCGATATTGGGAAAAGAAAAGCATTCCTGAATGCTTCTTTCAGGAATGGTCTTATGATTCTTCCATGTGGTGAAAAATCTATCAGATTTAGACCAGTACTTGATATTAATCAGAATATAATTGATAGAGGTTTTGAAATTATTGATAATTCAATCAAAGAAATCCTTAGTTCAAAAAACTAATCCTTAAATCACTATCAATCTTGGTAAGCAGATAAAGAATATATTTTTATCTGCTTTTATTTTTGAACTATTTTTATTATTTTGCTACTTCAATTTAACAAATTTTAGGAGTGATGTATGATTAAATTTTTCTTAATTGCTATTTCTATAGTATTAATACCTTGTTTTACTTTTAGTGAAGATTCTACTTCCGATGATAATGATGGTTCATATATGACACTATCGCTCGGGCAAGATCCCTCATTTGGATTTTATCCATCTATAGCTGGTGGTTATCCTCTAAACGATAAACTAAAATTTACTTATTATGGTATTTTCTGGACTCAGGATGCCCTAGCCGGGAATTCAGGTGGAGTTGGCTTGCTGACAGAATTTGGAGTAGGATTAAATTTTACTATGCTTGACGGACAGCTGAATATTAATCCAACTTTGGGGATTGGAAATGGCAAATTCCAGTCAGGTGGGGCAAGCCATGTGATTGGTGATGATATAGTACCGGCACTTTATGTCACTTATACAAACGATAATCTCGAAACAACAATTGGTGGTATATTCTGGAAAGGTCTTCGTAGAGAACAGTTAGTCGATAAATACCGTGATCAGCTTCAGTATTTTTTAAATCTATGGTTTTTAGCTGACAAGCATCTTGATGTTGGACTGTACTACGACCATTTTATGTTGACAGAAGAAGATTTAACGTCAACAACTACCAATACTACCTACTTTTGGGTTGGTCCTTCAATTCGTTTCAAAACTAAATCAGGGGCTTCATTTTGGTTTTCTGTTGGTCCAGATTTAGTGGATTACGTAAATGGAAACGAACAGAAAAATATTAGGGAATTTTACAAAATGGTATTTTCGGTTACCTTCTAAAGAAAATTAAACTTGTCTTAACAAATAAAAACCCCGATTAATTAATAACTATTCGGGGTTCAATTTTTTTATTGTTAAGCAAATCTCAGAGTTTTATGAATTCTACCCTTCTATTTTGGGCTTTCCCCTCGGCAGAAGTATTATCTGCAACAGGTATATCAGCACCCTTACCATCTGTATTTATCCTGGCAGCATCAATTTTAAACTCATTAACAAGAACATTCTTTACTGATTCCGCTCTTTTTTGGGAAAGAATAATATTAGCATCAGCCTTGCCATCATTATCGGTATGTCCAATGATAGTAATTTTCACATCAGGATTTTCATTTAAAACACTTGCTATTGATTTAATTGCGTTATAAGACTCTGGTTTAATTTTATCGGAAGCTACATCAAATGTTATTGCATTAGTAACTACTTTGCCCTCAGTCAATAATTTACTACGAGTGTCAACCACTCCTT
>CAYUZZ010000043.1:0-11605 GCA_964449505.1 uncultured Hyphomicrobiales bacterium
GGTTACATTCAAACAAGGGGCATAAAATGCTTGAGGGTTTTCAAAAGTTTTTCTCAGCAATGGGATTCTTTGATTTCACAATTGGACAAGCTGTAATGATTGCAATTGCAGGGTTATTGATGTTTCTTGCAATCAGGAAAGGCTTTGAGCCTTTATTACTTCTACCCATTGGACTTGGAGCATTCCTTACAAATATACCTTTGAATGGATTACTAACTCCACCAACTGATGGTATAGTAGGAGGTTTATTTTACTATATTTCTCAGGGTATTCACCTGGAAATATTCCCACCATTGATATTTTTAGGCATTGGCGCAATGACTGATTTTGGACCCCTGCTGGCAAATCCAAAAACATTTCTTTTGGGTGCAGCTGCCCAATTTGGAGTCTTTTCTGCATTAATATTTGCTGTTATTTTAGGTTTTGATTTAAACCAAGCAGCAGCAATAGGTATCATTGGAGGCGCCGATGGACCAACTGCAATTTATTTAGCTTTGAAATTAGCTCCTGAATTACTAGGTCCAATTGCTGTGGCTGCATATTCTTATATGGCATTAGTACCTTTAATTCAACCACCCTTAATGAGATTATTGACTACGAAAAAGGAAAGAATGGTTTTAATGTCCCCCCCGATTGCTGTTAATAAAAAGATAAAAATTCTATTTCCCATTATTGTTACTTTGGTAGGTACTTTGGTTGTGCCACCAGCTGCACCTCTTTTAGCTATGCTTATGGGTGGAAATATTCTAAGGGAAAGTGGTGTGGTAGATCGTTTAACAAATATGGCCCAGAATGAATTAATTAATATTGTTACGTTCTTCTTGGGCACTAGCGTGGGTATGACAATGACTGCTGATTCTTTTTTACAATTCGAAACTCTTAAAATAATATTATTGGGTGTGTTTGCATTTGGTCTATCAACTATTGGTGGACTATTACTTGGTAAATTGATGTATTATGTTACTGGGGGAAAAGTTAACCCTTTAATTGGTTCTGCAGGGGTTTCAGCTGTACCAATGGCTGCGAGGGTATCTCATAACGTTGGTCAGGAATTTAATAAACATAACTATTTGCTAATGCACGCCATGGGTCCTAATGTAGCCGGTGTTATCGGAACTGCAATAGCAGCAGGTGTATTATTGGCATTTTTTAAATAGTCAATTGTGTTGTTTCATAAAAAAAACGTTCTCAAATTATTGGGAACGTTTTTTTTGCATATTTCTTTAAATTAGTTTGCAGGATAAGTAAATGAATCTGCATTTGGAACATATATTAAATAACCCTGACCCGGTATCATATTACCAATTGTATTAATTCCTAATGATGGAATATAAACTGCACCGGCAAAATTTTTCGCAATCAACAAATTTCCATCGTCGGTAATTCCCGCAAAAGCAATGGCACAATCTAATTCACTACTTCTCAAGTATGAAATCTTATTCCAACCAGCGTTTAATGCAAGCGAAAAACCTTCGGGAACAATTTGGTCACCTTCTATATCAAGGGTTGCTGCATTTTTCATAAATAGTTGATATGCTTGACTTGAATTCCAATTTTGGATAGTGTTAATATTAAGGTCGGGTATATAAACCAAGCCATTTGGGCTTTTGGCGATTAATAAGTTAGATGTAATACCGGCAAGCATTAATTCAACATTCATATTTGGTAAGGTTATATAGCTTGATATCAGATTCCAGTTGCTTGCAAGATTGATAGTTTGTGTTACTGTTGATAAAGTTGTGAATGAATTTGGACTGGTAAAATACTCGTCACCAAGTAAGGAAGTAAGCCCTATTCTCCAATAATAAACTGTGTTTTTCTCTAATGGGTTAGTCAGTGTAAAAGTAGAGTTGCCAATACCGACCTCGTTCACGATAATGTTAGAGAAATCACTCGTAGTAGAGACTTGAAGAGTAAATGACAAAGCACATAAATTATTGTCCCATGTGAAAGCAGGCTTCAGACTTACTTTTAGAGCAAGATCTGCAGGTTGATTAAGGGTTGTGTTTAGTGCATTTATTACAAAAGAAGCACTTTCTGGACCAACTATTGCTGGTAGTGTAGATAAGATTCTAATTTTATGATTTGCACCTTGAGCCAAATCAAACGGTATAACGCAATCTATGCTACCACTTGATTGAGCCAATGTACTACCAATTACTAATGGGCTTGAAAATATACCATCTGCATCGGATAGTTCTATTTTAAAGTTGTTATTTTGGTCAAATCCACCTTTTGAAGTATAATTTATGGTAAAGAACTCGCCAGCACAATATTCAGTATTAGTTGCACTAAGTGTTGTAATTTCAGGATTTAATGTGGAAACCGTTGAGCGAAATGCCCCTGCACCATAAGTACCTGCCAAAATAAAGCCTTGATCATCTTCGCCAAAATCATTGATCCCTAAGTTCGATAATCCGTCTGTGAAGATATCCCAAGTTAAATTGTTTTCGTTGAATTGATATACTTCAGTTGCATCAACAACTAAAAACTGTTTGCCAGTAGAGGATACAAAATACTTGGAGGTCGATGATGAAGGAAAACCTAAGTTATCCCAATTGCTTCCATCATCTATCGATTTATTCAATCCTTGGGTTTCGGTACAAGCAAATATATCGTCATTTTGGTCAATATATAAGTCCCAAACAAAATCACCAGAAAAAGCAATGTTGTTAAAGGTAGCCCCACCGTCAGTTGAAAGATAAATACCATCACTGCCTGTACCTACAAAAATGTTCCCCAAAGAATTAACTACTATGCTTACGGGTATTAGATCTGTATCCCAAAGTAAATTCCATGAGCTTCCGTTATCAGTTGATTTGTAAACACCAAACAATTCGGTGCAGGCAAAAATATGATTTGAGGAATTGAAAGCGAAATCAAATATTAAGGAACTTGGGTTAAATACGTTAGTAAAATTAACACCATCGTCTGTTGAGCGGTAAATTCCACCCAAATCAGTTCCCACAAATATTCTGCCGTTTTCACTTTTATTAATGGTCCATATCAAATTGGAGTAATTGAAAACTTTATTCCAATTATCGCCACTATTAGTAGTTTTGTAAATACCCGTACTCTCTGTCCCAGCTAAAAAAGAACCATCGCTTAGTTTAAGCAGGGTAGTGACTGTAACATAGTTGCCTGATTGCTTGGGCCCACTCGTTTGTGCCCATTGTGCAGCTATTCCAGATGTTGCTGCAATTAGAAATATTAATAAATTAGTTATGAATTTGTTCATAATTCCCCCTAAGTTACTTCCTCAAAATTGAAAATTTACCAAAATAATTATTTTCATCATTAAATACGTAGTAGAAATAAACACCGGAGTTAAAATCTGTTTTTTCGGATATTTCAACTCCAAATTTTCCTTTAAACCTTATAGACTCTTTTCTCTTGTTATATATTGTATTCATTTGCGTATCATAAATTATAACTTTGTAATCTGCTTGATTCTGATCTAAAGATAGCGATATAAACAAGTTATCATTATCTGGAATACAGGGATTGGGCATTACATAACTACCATCGGAATATGTTATACCATCGTTTACAAAAATATAAATTATGGGTTTGCTTAGGTTATTTTCTATAAAGTTATCTTCATAGCTAAGATCATTGCAGTAATTAATTTTCGTTGAATAAACTTTATCAGAGGACAGATTAATTGAATAATTGAAATTCTCGGTTTTGATATCATCATAATTAACAACTGAAAATGAGCTTATAATATCAAAACTTTCGATATTTTTATCATTGCTACTGTTATTAAATATCCTGTATGCAATGATTTGAAATGGACTAATACTACCAGCAAGATTTAAGTTTGTAGTTAAATTTTCAATAAATTTATATTTTATTTTGGGTAACTTATTTGCTGAATTAAAATATGTAGAATCGAGTGATCTGTTGGAAGTAAAATACAACCATGGCACAAATTCTTTCCAGTTGTCTTTAATATTTGAATTATTTTGTTGCAGTAAAGTGTCGAGTACATTAAAAAATAATTTCCCCTGCGAAATGCCTTCCCATATTTTTTCTATAAAATTAATACCATATATTTTTTGTAGATATTGAAAATATACTGACCACCTATAGCCATTCTGCGGAGTATTAATTGTAAGTGGAAATTCACTTATGCTGTTAAATAGTTCGGTTAGGTATTGTACAAAATCTTGAATATCGCTATGCACATAATATTCCATCCAGGTAGAAGTCATTTCCATAAGCAATGAACCATATTGATCAGGAATTCCATAGCTATACTGTATAGCATGATTATATTCGTGAGCCGAGGTGATTCTAAGCCCATTTATTCCTGTTGTCTTGAAGGCAGCTTGTTTATTATTACCTACAATTATACTATCATGTGGACTATAATTATTATCAATTATAATATGAGAGTTGGAGATAAAGACACCATTTCCATTTTCAATCAAGTCTTCAGCTGTAGTATATCCATAGGTTGCATAATCGCCATCAACAAGGTTAAGGATGTAAACATCATATAAATTGTCGCCTCCTCGTCCACTGTCGCTTATAGGCTTTCTAAATCCAGAATTGACGACTTCAGTTTGATAGGCATATTCGAAGTAAAAAATACATGAGTCAATATAATCGGGAATTGAATTGTGATTAGTATCTTCTATTTCTACTGCATTTGCTCCAGTTGTATCAAAATGGATTCTAAATAAATTGTTATTACTAATTACCGATGTTTGTAGATTTGGTCTAATTTCATCATTCAACAGTTTCTCGTTAAAATACTTCTTTATTTTCGAGTTAATCTCTGAAGTTATGCAGTGATAATCTGACGAATACAAGGCTATTGCATTAGAATTAAAAGCTATTATTAGCAAACCCAAAAAACAAATAAAAGTTATATTTTTCAATACTATTAAGCCTATTTCAATAATAATTCAGTTTCATTTTTATTCTTTTGCATAAAATTCTCATCAATGCCGAGTACTCTTTTCCCATTGATTAATTTGATAATATCCTTTGTATTTGCTTCGCTAACAGAAAATATTGCATTTTTAAATATATTACCGTTTGATTTCCAAATTGAGTATAACAGATCACCTGGGTAACGTTCATCGCTTACAAGCTCATATTTGCCAGAAGTACCGCTAAATTTATTATCAGAAATTATAGCATCGATAGATTCCCCTTTTAATTCTATTGATATATTATTGTTTTCGAATTCATTCTTGTTTACATTAAAAATACCTTCTACATTAAAAATGCCAAGTCCCGTCCCCTTTGAATTGGTAAATTTATTATTTTCAATTTTTGTGTAATCAGCTAATACTAATTTATCGTTTCCGCCTATTAGGATACCATATTTATCAATATTAGCAAAAGTATTACCGGATTGGCTGCCTATATAGTTATCCTGAATAAATGCGCCTTTACTCCACAGATAAATACCTATACCACCATCAAATTCATTTTCTGATTTTTGTATTATTGAGGTAAATTTATTACCATTAATCCTGATAGATTGGTTTTCAAATGCAATTATACCATAGTTGCAATTCTGGAAAGTACAGTTGTTAATTATTGCATCTCTGTTACCTCGTCTGAGAACAATACCAGCACCACCATCAATATTCATATAATTAATTCTTCTGTCAAGAAAATCTGAAAAAGTAATATTTTCAATACTAGCGTCGTTATTCAAAATTAATATGCCTACATTTTCAGGACTTTTATTATCCTTACCTGAAATGATTGGATTATTAACTCCTCTAAAAACGATATTTGGCACGTCTTCATTAACTACTACACTTTCGTAATATGTAATTGACTGCTTGTCATTGATGCCTTCTATTAGAATTACATCACCATTTTGGGCAAGAGCTACTGCCATATTTATTGATTTGAGTGCAGTAAGAGGTGTTGCACCGTCATTTACCTTTGCTGTATCATTACCAATGGCAGCATTCACATATATATCCTTTGCTGTGGCACTAATTGTGGAGATAAACAGTAGGCAAATAAATAAATTCAATTTCATCATAAGTTTTTTCCAATTTAATTTAATTCAACTAAACAGACGAACTAGAATTACTAAAATAGCAAATTTTTACTAAAAAAAAAAGGACTACTCCTTTTTGGGGAGTAGCCCTTATTGTAAGAAATCAATCAGAAATTATGGTTGATAGATAAATGTAGTGATTGCAGCTTCTTCACCACTTGTTACAGTAATGAAGTAAGTACCTGCAGCTTTGTTATTCAATTTGAATTCAACACTACTGTTTCCGTTAACCATTCTGTCATCGGAGTAAACAACTTGACCTTCCAAATTACGAACTTCAATTATCACTGGTATAGATGATGTTGTGATAACATCAAATCTGACAATATCCTTAACAGGATTTGGATTAACTCCGCTAACTGTAAGACCTGCGTTTAATGAAGGCATAGAATTGATAGTAACGAATGTTTCTGCCAAATCAACAGACTGACCATTGAAGTCAACGCCAATTAATCTGTAGTGGTATGTGCTACCAAGTTCAAGAGCCATATCCTTATCAGTTAAGGAATATTTGCTTGAGCCACCAGCACTAACGTTAACATTTGAATTACCAATTTTTACGTAATTTTCTGTATCGTTGATATCTGCTCTGTAAATTTCATAGTATGATATACCATCTTCACGGATAGCTTCCCAATTCAAGTCAACTTGTAATTGGAATGATTTTCCATCAAAGTATGCAATTTCAACACCATTCAATCCAAGTTTACCTGCACTTGTAGCAATTGAACGTGGGTTCAAACTGTTAGGACCTGAGCTCTTATAGTTATAAGTATCCCAATTCGAAACTCCGCCTGTTGCATGTTTAAATTCAGATACTCTGAAGTTATATGTAGTCGATGGTGTAAGTCCAGTAATCAATGCTGTGTTTGCCGAAGATGCAGTCGAATAAGTTAAATACATACCATAAGCAGTATTTGAACCATTAGCAATTGCATAACCCGAGCTAATAGGAATACCCGCAGAATTACTTGTTGGTATTGTGCTATAATCAGTTCCATCAGTAAGAATGTTAACTGGAATTGTTCCGCCTTTCTGTATTAAGAATACGCGACCTTGACCATTACCGAGAGTATTAATCTTAACACCTATGGAAGTACTGTTTACAGGACTGAAAGTAATTATCTTTGCATGAGATGTTGGTTCTCCGGCACGTACATTTCTTTCGAAAGTAGCAGTAACCAAGTCATTTCCACATACACCATCATCGATTGTAAATGTAACTCCTAATTCGCCATCAAATTTATCATAAAGTACATTGCTTAAAGTTACATTTGTAGTTGTAACAGGTAAGTTTGCAGTATTATTTGATAATGAACCAGTTCCACCAGTTAAAGTAATTGTTTCATCGCAAGTTGTATATGCTGGATTTCCAAATGCATCCTGTGCTTGTAATACTACATTAAATGCAGTATTATGAACAAGAGGAGTACTTGGGTTTGTAGTAATCACTAACTTAGTTGCAGCATTTGCAGTTGTAAATGTACCAGTGTTTGTTGTTGTGCTAGTAAAGTAATTAGGACTTATGTTACAAGCATCGTTATATCCAAATACGGCATAATAGTATGTAGTTTCCGGTGATAAACCAGTTACTAAAACGCTGCTACCTGTACCGTCATAAACAACAGAGCCAGCTCCTAAAGCAGCACCACTTCCATAGACTGTATTTGCATTATAGTATGTATAATCTGTAGGTGTTGTAATTGTTGAGGTTGGATAAACAGCCACTATTCTCTTTGCTCCGTTTCCGTTGCTCCAAGCTAAAGAAGCTTGAACAGCATAAACAGGGGAGGCATTAAGAGCAGAAGCTTCTGTAGTTGGTTCATTCTCATTGTAAAGCCCAATTAAACCAATAGTCTGTGTAGCAGGCATAGAACTTGTACCATTCCAAACTTGGTTACCCAAAGGTTTAATTTCAAATGTTTCACAACCATTAGGTGTACCAGTTGCTGTTAACATAAATCTAACAGTGGTTTCGCCACCTGATAAAGCTCCATCTCCAACAGTTTTCAAGCTTGCAATTGTAAGGTTAGTAGCAGTACCTGTATTTTGGTTGAAAATCAACTGGAAGTCACTTGGTACAACTGGTAATACTGAAGCTGATGATGTACTAATACCTAAATTGAATGTAACATCAACATAAGCATTTGTTGTAGCTAAAGTAGCACCTGTAAATACTGGGTAATTCTGAACATCAATTTCTTTCCAAATTGTGGATACTGTACCACAAGCGTCTGTACCACTTACAGACAATGTACCATCACATGCAACTAATGAATAATCAAGATAAACTACGTTATTACCATTATCATTAATAGTTACACCACTATTCGAACCACAAGTTGAAGTATATGTCCAATTGTATGATACTATGCCAGCATAATTTGGTATTGAGTATTGTACATTGCTGTTTCCTGCAACTGGTTGCATTGTTCCACTGATTACATCGTCCAATATTGTTTGATTAATTACAGTGATTTCAACTTCATCAGATGCAGTACAAGTTCCAACTGAGTGATTCCATACAAATGTATAAACACCAGTAGCTGGGAATGTTAACACTGCATTAGGAGTTGCATTACTTGGAGTAAATGCAACAGTACCATTGTTTGAAGTTTGACTCCATGAACCTGTTCCACTTGTAGGAACGGTAGGATTCATTGTATAACCTGTTTCTATACAAGCAGTTGCATCAGCACCTGCATTCACAACTGGTTCTTCATTATATGTAATTATTACTTCATCAGTAGATGGAGTACAATTGCCGTTTCCGATAGTCCACGAATAAGTATAAGTTCCATAAGAACTTACTGTGGCTGATGAATTATAAGAATTCGCGTTGCCAAAGCTTGGAGTTGCAGGTCCATCCACTAGTGCCCAAGTACCTGTACCAACTGTAGGATTGTTGCCAGCAAATGTATTGGTTAAACCACATATCTGAGAATCAACACCAGCAGAAGGGATTGTTGGTGAATTATAGAATGTTAATGTAACAGCATCGCTTGATGGTTGACATATTCCATTAGAAATCGTCCAATCAAATGTATATTGCGTAGAATTACCTGTGAATGCTGGTATAGTAACATCAGTATTATTTAAACTTGCATTTGTAAATATTGCGTTACCAATTCCAGAGGATTGTGACCACGAACCAGTACCAACTGAAGGTACATTACCCGCTAAAGTATAAGTCAATAATCCACAAGAAACAGAATTATCACTACCAGCTAAAGCAGTTGTTGGTGCTTCATAGAAAGTAACAACTACATCTTCAGTGGAAGGAGGGCAGTTACCGTTTCCTATAGACCATTGGAATGTATAAGTACCATAAGCAGTAACGTCAACGTCAGAATCTTCTATATTCACGTCAACAAATGATGCAGTACCTGGACCAAATAATTGTGACCATGTACCAACGCCAAATGTAGCTTTATTTCCTGTTAATGTATATAACAAACCACAGCTTGAACCATCTAATCCTGCATCAGAAGTAGTTGGAGGATTGTAGAATGTTACTGATTTACCAGCATCAGCTGAACATGTACCATTAGTAACTGTCCAAGCAAATGAATAAATACCTTCATAATTAACATTAACAGTTGTATTGTAAATTGTTGGATCATCAAATGATGCAGTTCCGTTCTCTGGTCCACTAACAAGTGACCATGAACCAGTACCAACAGAAGGTAGATTACCATCAAGTACTAAATCCAAACCACAATTTTCCATGCTCGCACTTGAAACGTTAGCAATAGGTTGATTGTAGAATGTAACGTTAACCTGACTTGAACTTGGGTCACAACTTCCATTTGAAATTGTCCAATCAAATGTGTAGTATGTGCTACTGCCACTAAAGGAAGGTATAGTCACAGATGAGTTATAAGTAGTAGTATTACTGAAGATAACAGGTCCGTCTCCACTTACTAAAGTCCAGTTTCCTGTACCGTAAGTAGGATCATTTCCAGCTAAATCAGCTGTTAAACCACAATTTTCAAAATCAGTACCAGCATCTGAAGTAGATGGTGGATTATAGAAAGTAGCATTAAGACCAGCCACAGCGGTTCCACAACCATTTGCAACTGTCCAGCTAAATGAATAAGCACCTTCAGTTCCTACATAAACATTAGAAAGTGGATCTGCAGGATCATCAAATGATACTGTACCAGGACCTGATACAGAACTCCAAGAACCTGTTGCTCCATAATCTAAAGGATCATTTCCTAATAAATTAGTTGTCAGTCCACAAACTTCTTTCCAAGTATTAGTTTCATCGAATGTTGGTGATGAAATTGGTGTTTGACCAAAAGTAACTACCAAAAAATCTTCATTTGATATAACTCCGTTTCCTACTGTCCAGTAGAAAGTATAAGTACCATAATCAGAAACTGTAGCAATTGCTGATGCGGTAAATTCATTTGGACTAAACCCAGCTGACTTCTCACTACTGTTAAAATAAGTCCATGCTCCAGTACCACAAGTTGGAGTTTCAGCTGACAAGTTGTAAGTAAGTCCACACGTTGAAGTAGCTGAAGAAAGAATATTAGCGTTAGGATCGGATACTTCCATAGAGAAAGTACTACTACCATAATATTCTCCCACACTTATAGTAGCTTCTACAACGTAAGTTCCAGCCATATCAACATCAACAACTACAGGTATTCCGCTTGCAGCTGGAGAACTTGTAAAGTTGAAAGAAGAACCAGTAGGACTATCAACCATAACCCATGTTGCAGTACCTGGAGCTCCAGTAAAGCCTGAAGTTGTCCAAGTTGCTGTTAAAGTAAAGTTATCTGCACAAACAGGAGAAGTTCCTGCTAATACAGGAACAGGATCTACCGTCTGAGTAGTAAATGCTACCCATGCTGTAGCTGCACCAGCACGACCTTCAGCATCGTAAGGTCTAAGTCTGTATTCATATTGTTTGCTATTAGCTAAACCGGTAATATAAAACCGTTTATTTCCAGGTAAACCAATATCTAACAAATCGTAATTTGTAAGAATTGCACCCTGATAATCCCTAACATCAATGTAATACCCTACAGCTAAAGTACCATCAGTAGTCCAGGAAGCCGTAGCTGTTGTTCCTGTAACATAATTAACAGCTAAACCACTTGGAATACCAAGTGTTGCTTGTAGAGTCTTCTTGTTTCTTGGATTTAATATAGCAGAATTGATTTGAATATCATAATTCGTACCATCTACATTATACTCCAATACCATTACGTAATAAGTTGTATTGGCTGTTAATCCACTAACAGTTAGTGAATTACCAGTACCATCATACATTAGATAACTGCCGTCAATATCAGTTCCACTCGAATATACAGCATTTGCTGACCAACCGGTCGGATTAGTATTATCCCCAAGATTTGTTAGATCTGGAGTAACAGTACCCATCAACCATATAGCAGCACTACCATTCCCTCGAATAACGTTTATCGTCATTTCAGTTGCATTAACGTTGGAGAACGTAATGAACTTCGCTTGACGAGACGGAACGTATGCATACGTTTGCTGGACAAACATACCAAACAGCATTATTGCCAAAAGATATAATGTCCCTTGTCG
>CAYUZZ010000044.1:0-11443 GCA_964449505.1 uncultured Hyphomicrobiales bacterium
TATTCTTTGTTTAAATAGAACGATGAAGAGAGCCCAAGGTTTAAATTCAATCCGCCAATTTTGTAATTTATTTGTGGTATAAAACCAATTATATCTATATTAGCATTCAGTTCATGTCTGAATTCACCTTCAATTATTCCTTCTTTATATCCAAAATATTCAGTTTCTACCGATGAAAACTTGCCCGAAATACTATTGTAACGAAAGTTCAATTGAAAGTCAAGGTGTGGATTAAGCCAAAATCTGTAAAGTAATGTAAATCCATAATCGTTATCAAAACCTTCCTCAAATCTTGGGCAACAATTTGGGATACCGGGTAATTCTTTAAAATCAGCATAGTTAAGGATTCGGTGCAGAGCAAACTCTAAGCCAACTTTGTCCTTCCGGTCATCAAACGCAAAAAGGTTGGTAGCAAATACATTAAAAAAGATAATTAAATAGACCCATTCTCTCATAAATATATACTAATACTGCACATTTTGATAATGCAATATACTCAAATATTTTGGATTTATCTTATTACATTTACGAGGAATACTTTGCTGAAGGTCGGTGTATCAAATTTCACAAAGTAGAAACCTGAGCTTATATTATGCAAATTAATAGTTTTTTGATATGAACCTTTCGTTAGATTTTCATCGACTATTTTAGCTACTGGATTTCCATTATAATCAAATAAATAAACTCGTGTATTGCCATTCTCAATTAATTGGAAGCTAAGTTCAGCAAAGTCCTGATTGGTAGATTTATATATCATATTGATTGAATCTTCGAATTTTACTAATCTTGGTCCGGCTGCTTCGCATAGGTTCAAGAGCCTAAAAACTCCAGAATTATTTTGAATATCAATATCGTAATCGGGTATGTAAGTATCGTGCAGACGTAGGCTCGATACTGAATCATCTCCCAATGCAACATTAAAATCAAAAGTAAACACACTGTCATAAGTTAGAGGTAACTCAAGAGCAATGCTTCTTTTGCCACCAATTATTTCCCCTAATGGCGTGTTATTAATAGGGTGAAGAATGGTAGGATTAAAATCGACTTGAGTATAAACTACATTTTTGTTTTTTGATAATAAGAAAGTTCTATTGGAAACAGAAATACTGAGCGAGACTTTTTCACCCGAATTTGCCTCAATATTCTCAACTTTTAAGATTATTTTTTCAGCAGGTTTTTCTGCTCTGACTTTTGCTTGACATCGTATTTTATATTCATTCTGGCATACATCTTTCAGATTAAAACTTGTGCTGAATTGACCAATCTCATCTGCAATCAACTTGCAAGTAGCAACGGCAGTATCTCCAGGGAATAATTCTTCTGGAACTATTTTTTCAATAGAAAACTTGCCACTTTTATATGGTAATTGAAAAAATTTATGGGGAATTGAACCAGTATTTATGATTTTAAATTCAATAATATTGGGACTCCCAATTTCTACTGTACCAAAATCAATTTCATTTGGGCGAATTTCTAATTTTGACGAATACTTTTCGCCCACTAACTGAAAACTAAGCTTGTTATTAGTTCCATACAATAAATCTTCGGAGTATAATACAGCCTCTGCAAACTTAATTCCATCGCTTTTTGGTACGAAACAGATTCTAATTTTGACTTTGCCATAATCATCAACATCAATTTCAGAATTTGAATCTATTATAAATTCACCAGCTGATGGACCCTTAATAATAATACTATCAATCTCGCAAGAAAAATCACTCATATTTTCGATTTCAATATAATCGCAGGATTCATCCTTACACAGCAATTTATCAAACTGGGGAAACTTAATAATTTTTAATTTTTGTACTGTGGGATTATTATCAGAGATTGCAATGTTAAAACCCACAAAAAGTATCATTACAAATATTATTATATGTTTGGCCAATATTTTCATATTAATCTCAGAACGTTTTTAGTAATTCATCATTAAGTTTGGTGTAAAATAAATCATTTAAGTCTAATCCTGTATTCTTTCCATCAGTATTTTCGTAATATCTAAGTATAGCAATAAGTTGATTATGTAATTTTAAATTGTATTTAAAGGTCATTCTAAAATTTACTTCTGTATTATTAATTACACCAGTGCTTTGATAGGTTTCAAATATTATGTCATCATTGTTACTTAATTCAAAATACTTAACTCCCAAGCCATTAAGCATATTTTCAATTTTTGCTTTAATCAATTCACTACTTAATTCAGAATCAATTTTAATAGATTGTGTATGCTGATATTCTTTGGTTTCAATGGTTAAGATTTCGTTTTCAATACTTTGCTTAAATGAGTTATGCTTATTTTGTGATAATTCATCTTTTGTATCGGCACTACTACTCTCAAGTTTATCAAGTGTGTTATTTTGAGAAATTGGATTACCCTGAATTGGTTCACTAATGTGGTTATCAGATTTTATCGCTATATTATTGTTGGATAACCTGGTACTTTTCGGATAAGATTTACTTGACAAAAAATATACTGAAACGGCTCCAGCAACAACTAATATACCCATCAAATAATAAAATCCATTCATTAGCACACTTGAAAAAGTACCATTTGTAGTCAATTTTGTAAAATCAGTCTGATTTATTTTATTTTTTACCATCTGATGTATTTCTTTATCGAAATCTTCTTTCCTGAATGTATCAGAAATCAACTTTAGAACATCATGATTTTCAGGGTCAATATTTTGAAATTTATTTTCCATATTTTTTAGAACTCAATTTACTAAAAAAATTAGTTTTTTTCTTAATTTAGTTAAAGACTTGTTTAATTTATAATGTATTGTAGCAATCGGTATTTCCAATTCCTTACTAATATCTTCAAATTTCTTATTTTCAATAATTCGTTTGTTTATAATTATTCTATCCAGCTCGTCCTCCAGTTCCAAGATTGCCTTTTTGATGTGAAACAGTTTTTCGTTTTCTATCACATTAAAATCTGCGTCAGTTTTATCATCAGCTTTAAATTCTCTTGTAAAACCTTCATCATCTAATTGGGTATCCATACTCTGTGTTTTCTTCCTATCAAAAAATCTTATTCTATCTATAATCATATTTTTAAAAATCGTAAAAATCCATGTATATGCTTTCTTCGAATCATCAAACATAAGTCTTGAATCAATAACTTTGACCCATGAATCCTGAAACACGTCCTTCATATCGTCATGATTTAAAGGTGGCACGTACTTCCTTGTCAAATTATTCCATAGTAACTTAGTCATATTATCATATAGTGCATTAAAAGAATGCTCAACATCTGCAATTGAAGTAGAATTTTTCAATTGTACCATCAATTCAGTTTGACGTTCATCATCAATATATTTATATTTCTTTTTTACTTTCAGTAATTCCATATTTATAATTTCAGGAATTTTTATTATTTATTGTATCTACGAATCTAAATTTATTTTTTTCAAAAAATAAAAAAAGACTTAAGCAGGGTGAGATTTGAATTATTTGGGTAGGAAGACTTGTATCTTCTTTGAACTTGACGATACAATTTATTCTGCTTAAGTCTAATTATGTGAAGGAACGTATATTTTAATGCAAAGATAATCCAAAAATGATGTATTTGCAAGTACTAAAAGGGCTTAAATGAAACAATATTTCTGAATTTATTCCTTATTTTTATTCTTATTATTTATTAAATTTTTGATAATTACGAATATTTGATATGCTTATAAATAAGCCACTGTATTTCAACTTTGTCTTATATCTATTATTCCTATGATTTAAAGTTATTTATAAAATGTTTAATAAATTATAGAAATAATAAAGATTTGCTACATATTTTTTATTTCATTGATTTTATTAGAGTTAGGTATTTTACGACAATATTCACATTTAAATTATATTTCAGATACAGTAATATTATGCCATCAAGTTTTTTTTCCTATTTGTAAATAGATATATGATATATTTCTACAATTTGTTAACTTTGTCAATATTATAAATTCATTTTAGGAAAAACTATGAGCTTAAGTGAATTGTTTACAGTTGATGAGCAAAATTTGCTTAGATTGAGTTTCGAATTCGTTTTTAATCACATTGCAGATGTTGACTCGAATATTGACAAAAGGGAAGTTTTAGCTTTCGATAACTTTGTAGCGAAGTATAAAAAGTTTGATTCAGTAATCGGAAAAGAGATTCTAAAGGACTACAATATCGGTGTAATGAATCAGAATTACTCAGAACAAAATTTGTCAAATCAAGCAGGCTTGAGAAAAATATCAGAACTGCTTGATATTAAGGTGGACCGTGATACGGCTGTGGACTTTAAGAAATTACTAATTGCCTTTGGGTTTTCAATTTCGAATTCCTCGGGTTCACTTTTTGACCATAAAGTAAGTCATGATGAAGAAGATGCACTAAACGAAGTCGGTTTTGCACTCAACATATCTGTAAGGGATATGTTTATGACTGGGGAAATTCAAAAATTGTTCTTAGAGCATAAGTGAAATCTTGCCTTGTTATTAATAAAGGGGATACTTTTTTCCCCTTTTTTGTATAATATTTCCAATTAAAAGATATTTTACTTTAAAATATCTCTATATTCGTCAACAAGCAGTTGAAGATGTGATGTTAAATTTTATTATTTTAAATTTTGTTGGGATATGGCATGACCTCAGTTGAAATCAGACAATCATTTTTAGATTATTTTAAAAGCAAACAGCATACTATTGTAAAATCGGCGCCTGTTATTCCGCATGGTGACCCTACCCTATTATTTACCAATGCAGGTATGAATCAATTTAAAGATGTTTTTCTTGGAATTGGTAATAGGGATTACAAACGCGCTGCCGATACACAAAAATGTATCCGGGTGAGCGGTAAACATAATGATTTGGAAGAGGTGGGAGTAGATACCTATCATCATACTTTTTTTGAAATGCTTGGCAATTGGAGTTTTGGAGATTATTATAAAAAGGAAGCCATCGATTGGGCTTGGGATTTGCTAACAAATGTTTGGAAACTCGACATAAATAGAATTCATGCTACTGTCTATAGAACCGATGACGAAGCATTCGAAATTTGGAAAAATTATTTACCAATTAACAGAATTCATAGATTTGACGAAAAAGATAATTTCTGGGAAATGGGTGAGACAGGTCCCTGCGGTCCATGCAGCGAAATTCATTACGATCGTACTTCTGATTTTTCTGGTGGACCTCTGGTTAATGCTGGTTCTCCTAATGTAATTGAAATCTGGAATCTCGTTTTTATCCAATATAACCGGAATACGAGTGGAGAGCTGGAGCCGCTTGGTTCGCGACATGTAGATACAGGTATGGGTTTTGAACGAATTTGTGCAGTTATTCAAAATAAAAATTCAAATTACGAAACCGATGTATTTATGCCCCTTATCAATAAAATTGCAGAATTATCAAAGAAACCTTACAAATCAGATATTGATCATAAAGATTCAATTGCAATGAGGGTAATAGCCGACCATATCAGAACCTTAACTTTTGCTATTGCTGATGGAGCTATTCCCGGAAACGATGGCAGAGGTTATGTGCTTAGAAGAATACTACGAAGAGGTGCACGATTTGCCAGGAACCTTGGTTTTAATGAACCAGTAATGTATAAACTAATCCCTGTAATTATTGAAAACTTTGGTATTATTTTCCCTGAAATTGTCAGTAACAGGGAGCTAATTACCAAAATCGTTATGTCGGAGGAAGAGAGTTTTCTAACAACCTTGGGAAGAGGACTTGAGAAGTTTGAAGAAATAGCCAATGTTAACAGTAGAGTAATTAGTGGTGAAGATGCTTTTTTACTCTATGACTCCTTTGGATTTCCATTAGATTTAACTGAATTAATAGCAAGAGAAAGGAATTTGTCAGTTGACATTGATTCATTTAATCAATTAATGAAAGAGCAGAAAAATCGCTCACGTGCTTCCAGAAAAAGCATTTCTTTTGAATCGGTACTGCCTCAGTTAAATTTGAATACAACATTTGTTGGTTATGATACCAATAGCAGTGAAGCCAAAATCATTTATTTTAATGATAATTTATTAGTAACTGATTACACTCCTTTTTATGCGGAAAGTGGTGGACAGATGGCTGACACTGGCATAATTGTAATTGATGGTGCCGAATATGAAGTGCTTGATGTAAAAAAATCCGGCGATACTTTTTTCCATATTTGTGATAGAGAAATATCTGCGCAATCTGATGTTGCATTTATGAAAATTGATATGGAGCGACGGACCAAAATAATGAGAAATCATTCTGCAACTCATCTTCTCCACGAAGCACTAAGAAATGTGTTGGGCAATCACGTTCAACAAGCTGGTTCTTTGGTTTCACCTGATTATTTAAGATTTGATTTTAATCACTTTGAAAAACCATCAAATGAACAGCTTAACGAAATTGAGAGAATGGTAAATAGCAAGGTATTCCAAAATGTTGAAGTATCTACTCAAGTGATGCCAATCAAAGATGCCCAAAAGAATTCAAAAGTGAAAATGTTTTTTGGGGATAAATATGGAGAAGTTGTACGACTTGTTACCATGGACCCTAAGTACTCTATGGAATTATGCGGTGGAACTCACGTTTCAAGCACATCCGAAATCGGCATCTTTAAAATAACATCAGAATCTTCAATTGCAGCCGGAGTAAGGCGCATAGAAGCTATTACAGCCAATGGAGTTGAAAATTACATAGGTGAATTAAATCATAAAATCAATGAACGTGAAACTGAAATAGAAATTCTGAACAATAAAATTAGATTGGTTGAAAAAGAACTTAATGAAATTAAGCTCGGGCATTTATTCGAAATTATAACTAACAAAATAAAAAATGTATCAACTACCGGGAATTTTAAAATATTTTCTTACGAAATATCCGATATATCTATCGAGAATATGAGAGATTTGGCAGATAATATAAGAAATAAAATCTCTACCTCTCTTGTTTTATTATTAGCAGCAAAAAGTGAGGATAAAGTTCATCTTGTTTGTGCAGTTACTGATGATTTGAAGAGTAAATATCCTGCGGGTAAATTGATTTCAAAAGTAGCACAATTAATAGGTGGGAACGGAGGTGGCAAGCCACACCTTGCAACTGCTGGTGGCAAAGAGATAGGCAAGTTACCTGTACTACTTAGTAATTTTGAACAAATAGTTATTCAATTTTAATGGAAGATATTAAAACCATAAAGAACCTACTAATATTTTTTGCAATAGTTCTTATATTTTATTTGCTGAAAGAATTATCTGTTATTTTATTACCGTTTATATTAGCACTGCTCGCAGCGTTACTATTACAACCTTTGATTAGTTATTTGCAAAAATTCAAAATTCCTAAATGGTTAATTTTACCATCAGTAGCAGTTCTTTCACTATCATTTTTTTATGGAATTGGATTTATACTATCTGATACTACCACACAGATTTACGACCAACGAGATTTCTTATTCTCCAAATTACTTTTAAAAACAGACTCATTACTTTCTATACTCAACAAAACTTTCAAATTAAAGTTAGACACCACTTTGTTAGTTTCACAGATATACAAATCAGCAGATAGTGGAACTATTAGTGGTTTCCTATCTAATATAGCTGGAGGAATTGGCTCATTATTCAGTGCTTTTTTATTTTTCTCATTGTACTTTATAATGTTGCTTGCAGGTATGGCTAACTACAAGGAATTTTTGAGTTATGTTGGTGCAGCACAAAAGGAAGCAGTGCTCAGAGATTACGAACATGTACAGAAATCAATTGTATCATATATGCTTATTAAAACTTTAATAAGTCTTGCAACAGGATTACTAACTTTTACAATTTGTAGTGCATTCGATATTAGTTTTGCCATTTTTTGGGGTTTTATTGCCTTTATTTTCAATTTTATACCGAACATTGGCTCAATTGCAAGTGTGATATTACCTCTAACCATGGCATTTATACAGCTGGAAGATTTCCAAATAATAATATTCTTTGCCTTACTATTAGTGTCGATACATTTTACAATCGGTAATTTGATTGAACCAATCATCATGGGAAATCGTTTACTGCTCAATACACCAACGGTATTGATAGGTTTGGTTTTTTGGGGTTTTATCTGGGGAATACCTGGTATGATTTTATCGGTTCCGCTACTTGTAATAACCAAAATAATTTTAGATAGAAATACCGAATTTAGTATATTGGGCAGATTGATGGGCTATCCAGAGAAAGTAAATAAAAAAAACCCCAATTAAACAATTGAGGTTTTAACAAAAAATGATAACTTTAGGATTACAATTCGGATTTAATTTGTGCAACCCACGCCTTGATTCTTTCATCAGTTAAGTCGTCCTGATTATCAAGATCAATCCCAAGACCATAGAACTTTCCATTTGCTGCTACACCTAATGATGTATTGAATTCATAGCCATCAACGGGCCAATACCCGAAAATAGTTCCACCCTTAGCTAATACAGGAGTGGCTAATTTACCGATAGCATCTAAGAAATTATCAGGATATCCATCTTGGTCGCCCAATCCCAAGAAGCCAACTTTCTTACCACTAAAATCAAAAGCTTTGTAATCATCATAAACAGCATCCCAGTCATCTTGCAATTCACCATCGTTCCATGTTGGGCATGCAACAATCATCGTATCATAATTAGCAAAATCTTCTACTGAAGCTGACGCCATGTCGTTTACATCTACTTCAAATCCGTTATTCTTTAACTCGTCGGATAACTTTTCAACCACAGTTTCTGTATTACCTGTGTTTGTTCCATAAAATATGCCAAGTTTCATATAAAACCTCATTTTATATAGATTTTAAAAAAAAATTAATTTTGTACTTTAAAAGTATTTAAAACTAAGTGATTTTTTTTACATAATCAAATACTTTGTTTCATAATTTGTATTTAAATTATAATTACTTTTGTATTTTTAGTTGAGCATAATGAAATTTAGCGTAATAATAATTACACGTAACAGATTAAAAGATTTAATTTTCACAATTAATGCTTATTCCCAACAAACCTGGGAGAAGGAAATTATCGTTGTAGATAATGCCTCCGATGATGGAACTAAGGAATATATTCCGCTTCATTTTAAAAATGTTAAATATCTATGGTTACCAGAAAATTTTGATATTCGTTCAATTAATATTGGTATCGAGCTATCTACTGGTGATGTTATTTGGCGAACAGACGATGATTCGCACCCCGAAGACAATGATGCGTTCAGCAAAGTAGCAAAATTATTTAATGATAATCCTGACATCGATATAATCTGCACCGAAGATATCGAAGTAAAAAGCAATTATCAGATATGGGACTGGTATCCACTGAAGGTTGATAAAAATAATATCCCCCAAAAGGGATTCGAGTCAAATGTTTTCCCTGGAACTGGAGCTGGTATTAGAAGAAAAGTTTACGATAAAATTGGTGGATTTTGGGAATTTGGCTTTGAAGAAATTGACTTTTGTACTCGTGCAATTATTAATGGTTTTAATGTAAGATATTTTCCAAACATCAGAACATTGCATTACTCATCTCCGGGTAACCGCAATCAATCTGTCCGATGGGTAAAAATTTCAAAGCAATTAATTAGATATCAATGGAAGTATTTTCCATTTATGAATGCACTGGGCAGGACAATTTTGTATTTTAATGTGCAGTTTATTGAAGCAATTAAGAAAAGATTACCAATCTCTGCCATTATGGAAGGTTTGTTTGGCATGATTTCAGTCGCATTTGGTACTTTTAGGGAAGAACGGCAGGTAGTTCCTAAAGAAATGATTAAGAGAATTACATTGGGAGTTCATCCATTAAAAGTGCAGTACGTATTTTATAAAAATATAATTGATAGAAAATTATTCAAAAGAAGAAATAGATGAAAGTTCTGCAACTATCACAGCAATTTCCATTTCCCGAAACAGATGGTGGAAGAATTGGGATTGCAAATATATATCGTGGGCTGGCGAAGGCTGGCGCAGAGCTTACTTTTTTTTGTTATAATAAGCAAGAAATAAGCAATTCTGATTCACTTGAAGCCAATAAGTATGGTAAACTTGTGGTAATGAAACATTCTATTGAAAATACATTGTTTAGAATTTTTAAGTCTGTGTACGATTATAAACCAATTTATATTAGGAAGCATTTTAATGATAAAATAAAATATGAATTAGATAAATTGATTGATGAAGTAGATTTTGATATAATACATACCGACCATACAGCAATGGCAGAGGCTGCACTATATATCAAAAACAAAACCGGGAAACCCGCTTCCTTAAGATTACACAATATTGAATGGAAAATTTGGAAAAGATATGCCGACGAACTAATATTCTCACCCAGGAAAATGTATATTGAGAATCAGGCAAAATTATTAAAGCATTTCGAAGAAAATATTCTGAAAGAATTTGAAGTTTTAATCCCCATTACTCAAGTGGACTATGATTATCTTAAGACTTTGCACCTAAACAACAAAATTGTTGTTGCAAGTGCTGGAGTAGATACTGATAAATGGCGAGCTGAGAAAATCATAAGGAATCCAAATGAAATAATAATTGCCACCACTTACGGTTGGGTTCATAATGTAGATGGCATTATTTGGTTCATAGAAAAGGTACTTCCATTAATTAAAAAACAGAACCCAGATGCATTCCTGACATTACTGGGAAAAGAAATGCCCGAAAGATTAAAAAAATATAATATTGAAGATGTAAAAGCTATTGGATTTGTTGATTCAGTTCTTCCTTATTTGAATAAAGCTTCTGTTTATATAACTCCCCTATTTGTTGGAGCTGGAATCAGGGTAAAAATACTTGAAGCAATGGCAATGGAACTCCCTGTGGTTGCAACTTCAATAGCCTCTGAGGGAATTGAAGCAAGTGAGGAAGATGGATTGTTGTTAGCCGATAATGAATACGACTTTTCATACCAAGTTATAAAATTAATGAAGGATAAACAACTTCGTAATGTATTGGGCAAAAATGCTCGTAATTTGATAGAAAGCAAATATACTTGGAATTCCAGTATTGCTGTAATCTACAATGCTTATTCTGAAATCATAAAAAGCACTTATTCCTAACAATTTTTTTTATTTTAAATGTATCTACAATCAACTTATTCTTTCAAAAAATATTATGATTAGATACCGAAATTACTGACTAAACGAATTTTAAATTACTTTCCTTTTTATACTGTACTGAAGAATTAGGTCAGACATTTCTCTGGTATTTTCCTGCCATTCTTAATTCAAATAAAAAATTGGGATTAGGAGAATAATGAATGCTCTTTTTGCTGAAATTGAAAAGAGTTAAACCAAGTAAAGTATCTATCAGTTTCCTTGGGAGTGGAGCGTCATTTGATAATAAATCTCACAAATTATGTGGAAATTGTAAACAATTATAAAATTCATAAGCCAAAACCATGCTATTGGTTGTGGTAAGCAGCAAATATAACTTGGCAGGGAGATATAAAAGCTTGCTGCACA
>CAYUZZ010000045.1:0-11403 GCA_964449505.1 uncultured Hyphomicrobiales bacterium
CACGAGCTTTCTTTTCTTTCATTTCCACTTCAGTCGCAGCACCAATTTTTAATACAGCAACTCCACCACTTAATTTAGCAAGGCGTTCCTGTAATTTTTCGCGGTCGTAATCAGAAGTAGTTTTTTCAATCTGAACTTTAATTTCGTTGATTCTTTTCTTGATATCTTCTTGAATACCATTTCCTTCTACTATTGTAGTGTTATCTTTATCAATAATCACTTTTGAAGCAGTTCCAAGATATGCAAGAGTAGTTTGATCGAGTTTATAGCCTTTTTCTTCACTGATAACAGTAGCACCAGTTAGAATAGCAACATCTTCCAGCATGGCTTTACGACGGTCACCAAAACCAGGAGCTTTTACAGCAGCTACTCTTAATGTTCCACGTAATTTATTAACGACCAAAGTAGCTAAAGCTTCTCCTTCCAAATCTTCTGCAATTAGCAATAATGCTCTTCCTGATTGTGAAGTTTTTTCTAAGATAGGTAGAATATCTTTAATTGCAGAAATTTTCTTATCGTGAATCAATATATAAGGATTTTCGAGAATTGTTTCCATGGAATCTGCATCTGTGATGAAATAAGGTGATAGATAGCCTCTATCAAATTGCATACCTTCCACAGTATCTAAAGAGGTTTCAGTTCCCTTGGCTTCTTCAACAGTAATGACACCATCTTTGCCAACTTTTTCCATTGCTTCAGCAATCAGTTCACCGATAGTGTTATCATTATTTGCAGAAATTGTACCAACCTGAGCGATCTCTTTTTTACCTTCTACTTCACGGCTAATTTCTTTAAGACCTTTTGTAACTGCAGTAACAGCCATGTCTATACCACGTTTCAAATCCATAGGATTGGCACCAGCGGTAACATTTTTCAAGCCTTCACGATAAATTGCCTGGGCTAATACTGTTGCAGTAGTAGTTCCATCGCCTGCAACATCAGAAGTTTTTGATGCAACTTCACGTACCATGTTGGCACCCATATTCTCAATTGGGTCTTCTAATTCTACTTCTTTTGCAACGGTAACACCATCTTTAGTAACAGTTGGTGCACCAAATTTTTTGTCGATAATCACATTACGGCCTTTTGGTCCTAATGTTACTTTAACAGCATTTGCCAACTGATCAACTCCTCTTTTCAGAGCTGAACGGGCTTCCACATCATAATTTATTAATTTTGCTGACATGTAGTTAATTCTCCTATATTTAAATTTTAAAAATTTTTAGTTAATAATAGCAAAAACATCGCTTTCGCGCATAATCAATAACTCTTCGCTATCAACTGTTACTTCTGTTCCAGCATACTTTCCATAAAGTACTTTGTCGCCGGCTTTCAACTGCATTGGAAACAATTTACCATCATCTGTTTGTTTGCCTTGACCCACTGCAATTACTTCACCCTGCATTGGTTTTTCTTTTGCTGTATCGGGAATAATAATTCCTCCCTTGGTTACTTCTTCTGCTTTTGCAGGACGTATCATAATTCTGTCATGTAAAGGTTGTAAAGCCATTTGAATACCTCCAATAATAATATTTTAAAAATATGTCTTCAATTTGTTAGCACTCAATTGTATCGAGTGCCAATGTAATCACGAAATCATTTTTTTTTTATTTTATTTTTTTCGTCATTAATCAAAATTATTCGTATTTTAATGTAGTTTTATTAATCAAAATAGGGCAAATTTATGAAAGTTAAACCAGGAACTAATTTATCTGTTAATAATTTAGATAATCACATCGTTGATGTTGTAGGTGGTAAGAGAAAATTTGAAAATGTTTTTCAAGCAGTAACACGGATGATACTCGATTATCCCGATGGGATTAAGAAAAAAACTGTTAATGGAAAATCAACTTATGATTTTGCATTGTTCAGAAAGCCAGGTAAGCACGTGATTGGAATGTATGATGAAATTAATAGTTTCGTATCATTTGTAAAGGATGCTGCAGATGGTGGTTCATCTTCGGAAATGGCTTTTGTTCTGATTGGTGAGCCAGGTAATGGTAAAACTTTTTTGGTCGATTATCTGAATAAAAGTTACAGGGAGTTTATCAGTCAAACTGAGAACAAGCGTTACACTTTCAAAATCAAATACTTAGACAAGATCGGTGGTTATGGCAAGATTAAAGAAATCGAATCGCAAACTTTTGAAGACCCTATGATATTGGCTATGAATCTGTTCCCTGATAAGAATAAAAATATAGATTATTTACAGTCTTTGGGTGCAAATGATAACCAAATTATAAAGTTTTACAAGAATTATAGACCACTGGGTGCATGCTCTGATTTTATCTTAAATCAAATTAGGGAATTCTGCGATTTTAATATTGATTTGATTAAGGATTTTATCGAAGTTGTTGAAATCCCGATTAGTGAAACAAGAGGTACTTTGACAGGGAAATATGCCGCAAAAGATAAAATAACTTCTTCTGCCGTTGATTTGTTGGGTGATGAATCAATTTCGAGAATACTTCATATTTCTGATAGTAATAATCCATATAGGTTTGATTTACGGCGAGGTGCATTAGCCAGAGTTGCAGGTGGTGGAATTCACTTTGCAGATGAGATTTTCAAGAATAAACGAGATCTTGTTCAAGTTTATCTTGGAGTAATACAAAATCGGTCTATCGAAATTGAAGGTTTCAAATGGCCACTCGATACATTAATTATCGCCACCAGTAATAACTCTGAATTTCAGAGATTTTTGGAGGAAAAGGAGCAAGCCCCAATTGTGGACCGTTGCAGACTTTGCTATATGTCGCACAATACTAATTATCTTCTTCAGCAAGAATTAACCAGTATTGCCATTGGCAGTTTAGAAAAAACTACTTTCTCGGGCGAACAGCTACATATAGATCCAAATTTGAATTTTGCACTGTCAACAGCATTTACTCTAAGCAGGATGCCACATTCTGACAAACTAACACCTGTTGAGATGATGAAACTTGCTGCAGGAGAGGTTGCCGGAGAAAAGAGTGTTAAGACTTTAACTGAAGTAATCGACCAATTGAACAGGGAAGCCGACATTACTAGAAGATTTGGGCAGAAGGGATTAGGGCACAGAAATCTTGGAAGAGCAATTCAAATATTACTTGAAAGGTCTGAAACACAAGAGGGTAAGTGTATGTGGGCAGGTGATATTTTCCCCGCTATTGAAAGCATCATTTTAGATTACGTGCAGGATCCAAACGATAGAACTAAGTATCTAAATGATTTGAAAATTGCTAAATCATTATACCGAGAACGTATTATGACTTCCATTTTCAATGCTTATATGGACGAACCTGATGCAATTCAGAAAGATGTGATGAATTATGTTAATATGATTATTGGGATTGACGCTAAGAGTCTTGGTACCAATAAATTATGGACTTATCGTGACCCTCAGAATGGTAAGTTAGTTTCAATTAAAATTGATGAAAACTTTATTAATAGTGTTGAATCAAGGCTGGGACTAAAAAGTAACGAACAAAAACAAAGTTACAGAACTACAATTTCAAAAATTTATGGTCAGAAAATGATTCAGGATCCTAATTATGATTTTATGGATAATAACGACTTGGTTAAAGCTGTGACTGATGTAAGATTGAAGTCTGATATCGCTGGTGCAGGTAGTCTGGTAGGAGCTTTATCTAACAGAACAAATGAAGAAAATCAAAAATTATATAGCAGAATGATTACAACTATGATTGATAAATTGGCTTATGATAAAACCTCTGCAGAGAAAACGATAGAATACTTCTGTACTCAAGATGATGCATCTTAGAAAAAATAATTTTTTTATTTTAAATATTTTCATTAGTTTTGTTATCTTTTTTTATCCTTAGCATAACTTGGAATACGATCACTCAAATAGTAGTAATGTAGTAAATAATTTATCCATCGGGTTTTATAAAATAGATCTGATGGGTAATTTAATTAGCTATAATCCATTCTTCATTCAATTGATCGGTATTGATACTTCTTATGAGTTCGATAAAATTAACATCTTAGAATTGGCAATTTTACCTATACCTGAGTTTGATTCAATTATTGAGTTGATTAAATTAGAGGGTAAAATAAATAATTACCCTCATCCATTGAATACTTTAAAAGGGGATAAAATTTTCGTATTTAATAACAGCTACGGTATTTATAATGATAATGGAAGCCTGGAATATGTAGAGGGTGCTCTGATGCACTGTGTAAATTTACGAAATGAGGTTAATTCAAATTCTAGTTTGCAGAAAACTGAAAGTTTAAATAAAGACCGGTATTCGGAATTACTTGATAACATTCCAATTGGTATGCATTTCTATGAATTAAATGAAACCGGGAATTTGATATTCACTGGTTATAACAAGGCTGCTGATATAATTTTAAATTTCGAACATTCAAAAATAGTAAATCTTAAAATTGAAGACGCCTTTAATGATTTGATTCATACCGGTATTCCTGCAAAATACAAATATGTTGCACTTACGGGAGAAAGCTTTCATACTCAGCAAATAAATTACAAAGATTCCAACGTAAATGGTGCTTTTGAGGTATTTGCTTTCAGTCTGGGTGACAACAAAATGGTTGCGGCTTTTTTTGATATAAGCGACAAAAAACGTTCCGAATTAGCTCTACGTGCAAGCGAATTAAAGAACAAGCTGATTATTGAAAATCTACCAATGGGCATTATAATTTATAATAAAGGTAATATTGTTTATGCCAATAAATCAATACTAAGCATGCTAAAGTACGATTCATTTTTTCACTTTAGCCAGAATAATTTGATTGAGCTTATAGATAAAAGCGATAGAGACTTTGCATCGAATAATATTTTAGAACTTTATTCAAATCCTAACATTGAAGAATTCAAATTGTTCAACAGCTTTGAAAGCAAGATGATTTGTGCTGATGGGAGCAATATCTATTGCGATTTGAAAGCCATAACTTTCAATGATAGCGATGAGCTTTCAATGTTGGTAATGGTAGAGAATATTACTAAAAGAAAATTATACGAGGGTGATATTTGGGAAGCTAAAGAAAGAGCTGAAGAAAGTGACAGGTTGAAAACTGCTTTTCTATCCAACATATCACATGAAATTAGAACTCCCTTGAATGGTATTATAGGTTTTTCGAAAATTTTAGCTAATGAATTATTAAGCAACGAAGATAGATTGGATTTTTCTCAAGCAATTGCCGATAGTTGTTACAGACTCTTAAATGTAGTTACTCAAATAATTGATGTTTCCAAAATCGAACAAGGACAAATGTTGATTAATTTCCAGATGTTTAATCTGAATGAGCTTTTTTATGAAATATACTATTCCTACCGCGAGGTAGCTCAAAAAAAGAATATTTCTTTTATTATCAGCAATTTAGGCTTGAACAACGAGGATTCGAATATCACCCATGACCTTGATAAGTTTAGAACTATTCTTACTAATTTGATAGATAATTCATTAAAATTCACCTATTTTGGTAATGTTGAATTTGGATATGACATTATAGATAACAATATAATTATTTATGTTAATGATACCGGAATAGGTATTTCCGAGGAATTCAAAAATAAAATCTTTCAAGCATTCAGTCAAGAAAACATATCAATATCACGTTCTCATGAAGGAGCAGGGTTGGGTCTATCAATTGTTAAGGGTTTAGTTGATTTAGTAAAAGGTAATATTACAATTGATTCAAAGCAAGGTCAAGGAACCTGCATACGCATTAACATTCCCCTGAAGTCCATAAACGATGATTCACCCATATCAACTTTATCAATAACGCAAATTTTAAAGGAGAAAGTAATGAACAATAAGAAAATTTTGATAGTTGAAGACGATAAAATTAATTTTATTTTCTTACAAAGAATTCTTATCAGTAATTTTAATTCAGAAATTTTACATGCCAGTGATGGTGAAAAAGCAATAGAGATTTTCAGAGACAATCCTGATATAGATGTAGTATTAATGGATTTGAAATTGCCAAAAGTTGATGGGCTTACGGCTTCCAAAGAAATACTGAAAATTAACCCTTCTATTCCCATAATTGCGGTGACCGCATTCGCAAATCCCGAATCACACACTCTTGCAATTGATGCCGGATGTAAAAGTGTAATTGTAAAACCCTATGAGGCAGAAGATTTATTTAAAGCTATATATAAGGTTTTAAAAGAAATTGGTGTTAAGAAATCATAAGTTTTTACAATTTATGGATTACATGTTTTACAACACCTTGTATTTCGAACTCCCAAAAGGGTTTAATTTCGATTGGTAAAAATTTTTCGTTTGCAGAGAATAAATATACTGTACCTTCGATATTACGGTAGGTTTTTACTGCCATTTCACCATTGAGAGCCGCAATCACTACTTTTCCATCTTTAGGAAATTCGTTTTTATTGACTATCAGTATATCACCATCATATATTCCTTCGTTAATCATGCTCTCCCCGGATACTTTTACTAAGAAGTATTCTTTTGGGCTGGGGGTCAGGAAAGTGTTAAGGTCTAACATATTCTTCAATTGTTCTTTGGCAGCAATGTTCTTAGCAGTAGAAACAATAGGAGCCTCGAAACTAAATTGAGTTTTTAGTTCAACAATTTTTTTTACTTTCATAATTCTAAAGTGAGTGAATAACTTTTGTTACAGTACCAATTATATTAAATTCCAATTCCCCAATATTTAATGGCAAAAATTTATGATTTGAAGATTCAAGATAAATTTCGCTATCAACTTCTCTAAAAATTTTGACTGTTAAGTCCGAATTAATAGATGCTAAAATTAGTTTACCATCTTGAGGTATAACCGATGAGTCAACAATCAGTATATCCCCATCTCTTATACCAGCGAACTGCATATTTAGACCACTCACTCTGGCAAAGAAGGTAGATGCAGGATGTTCTACCAAAAATTCGTTCAGGTCAACCTCACTATTAATATCACTTTCTACGGGAATTGGTATTCCTGCAGATACAGACATTTCGAACAAAGGCATTTTATGGCTTACTTCATCATTAGGTTTAAAGCCAATAATTTCTATGACTTCCATCACATACTCCGTACAATTAAAAATTGATTTCCCCCCGTTGCCGGATATTCTAATATAATTGAATTTATCTTAATATCAAAAAACTATTTTATATATTTGTATTATGAAAGATGAAATAATAATTTTTACTGATGGCTCCAGTTTGGGAAATCCCGGACCCGGTGGATGGGCAGCTATTTTGATTTATAAGGGTAAAAGGAAAGAATTAAGTGGTGGATTTAATTATACTACCAATAACCGTATGGAATTGTTAGCAGTTATAAAGGCTCTATCTGGGCTGAAACATAACAAGCACAAGATTAGTTTGTATTCTGACTCCAAGCTCATTATTGATGCTGTCAATAAAGGATGGTTGGCGAATTGGAAAAAGAATGGATGGAAAAAGTCAGACAAGAAAGCAGTTCTGAATAAAGATTTGTGGGAAGAAATTGACAGACTACTTAAAATTTATGATGTCAAATTTAATTGGATAGAAGGTCATGCTGGTATAGAAGAAAATGAAAACTGCGACGTCCTTTGCAAATATGCAGCTTCGTCAATGGATAAAGAAGATGACATTTATTATTTAAAAAGTACAGGTAATAATGAAGCGTAGAGAATTAATCAGGAATATTTTGTTTTCCTCAAGTTGTTTGTTATTTTCAAATTACTCAACTTTAAAATTATTTGGTAAATCTGAAGATGATATTGATATTTTTAAAACCATTATCAGAAAGGCTTTAGTTGAGCATTGGAGCGATCTATCAATTGGAGACCTTGTTATCAAAATCGCAGTTAATTTTGTGGGCACACCATATATCTCTAATACTTTAGAGGGAGATGGTGATGAAATTTGCAGAGTTAATCTATTAGGCTTGGATTGCGTTACATTTTTTGAAACATCATTGGCTTTTGCAAGAATTGTCAAAAAGAAAAAATATAATTTCCAAGATTTAATTAGCGAGATTACTTTTACACGATATAGAAACGGTGTGCTATCTGATTATACTTCGAGGTTACACTATACGGCTGATTGGATTTTGAATAACGAAGGTAAAGGAGTTATAAATGATGTATGCAAATTGGTTGATGGAGAAAAACTAAAATTTGATGTATTTTTTATGTCAAAATTTCCCGAAAAATACAAGCAATTAAAAAATAATCCACACTTTGTTGATGTGATTGCAGAAAGAGAAAATATTATCAATAATAAGGTTTTTTACTACTTCCCTGTTAATGAAATACCTAAATTCGAGAAATATATCGCAAATGGAGATATAATTGCAATAACTACAAATATTCCCGGTTTGGACTATTCGCATACTGGTCTTGCATACCGAAATGATAAGAATGAAGTTAGATTTCTTCATGCTTCGTCAGTAAAAAAAGAAGTTTTATTGGATATTTCATTATATGAGTATATTAAAACAAAAAAGAAGGATACGGGTATTAGTGTCCTAAGACCTTTGGAACCTTAACAAGTAAACAAAATGGAAGAATTTTCAATTATCTATGAACTTATCATTATTTGTGCAATTTCGATTATAATTGTTTTATTGTTCAACAAAATAAAAGTGCCGCCACTTATTGGATTTATTTTAACTGGAATACTGATTGGTCCAAACGGTTTTGGATTAATTCGTTTACAAGATAAAGTGGATTTATTTTCAGAAATTGGCATCATTTTAATCCTATTTTCAATAGGAATAGATTTTTCGGTAAGCAAACTTATCAATTTAAAAAAAGTAATTTTTCTGAGCGGCTCTGTTCAGGTTACTCTAACCATCCTTTTAATCATACCAATTGCATTGTTGCTTGATTACCAATTGAACCAATCAGTTTTTATAGGTTTTTTAGTAGCGACAAGCTCTACTGCTATCATTATCAAACTTTTAATAACAAATGGAGAAATGGACACACCGCAGGGAAGAATATCATTGGGAATACTAATTTTCCAAGACTTAGCTGTGGTTCCTATGATACTTATTACTCCAATCTTGGCAGGCAATAGTGGCAACATTCTATGGTCGCTAATATTTCTTTTAATTAAACTAGTTGGAATTCTACTGTTTATTTATATTTCAATTAAATTTATAATGCCCAATCTAATATTTGCCGTTGCAAAGACTAAAATAAAAGAATTATTTTTATTTTTCATCATTTTGATTTGTCTTGTAACTATACTACTTGCTGAAATGACTGGAATATCTTTGGCTTTGGGTGCATTTATAGCTGGTTTGATAATTTCGGAAACCGACTACAACCACGAAGCACTGGGATTTGTGGAACCATTAAGAGATGTATTTGGTAGTATATTTTTTATTTCTGTGGGAATGTTGTTCAATCCGATGGTATTGCTCAACAACGTTGTATTTATCATTTTAATAACATTGTTAATCTTGATACTCAAATTTTTTGCAATCTTTTCCAGTGTAAAAATATTAAAATATCCTATCAGAATAGTGGTAATTGTGGCTATGATATTATCGCAGTTTGGTGAATTTTCATTCGTACTATCAAAAATTGGACTTAATAATAATTTGATAGACATTAACTCTTTCAACTTACTAATTGCTATTGCCGTGTTAACTATGATACTGAGCCCTGTATTCTATTCCCTTACTCCATTCGTATCTTTTTTATTATCCAAACATTCTAAATCCAAATCGGAGCTTGATGAGTTAGATGGCACAGATATAAAACTTGAATCGCATATTGTAATAATTGGTTATGGAATTAATGGTAGGAACTTATCTCTTGCAGCAAAATTTGCTAATCTGCAATATGTAATTTCAGAAATGAATCCTATTACAGTAAAAAATGAAAAATTGAAGGGAGAACCAATCTACTTTGGTGATGCAAGCAAGGAAGCGGTGCTACATTCATTATCAATCAAAACAGCCAAAGTATGTGTAATCGCAATTAGCGATCCTGCAGCCACAAGGGCGATTACAAGTATAGCCAAAAAGATTAATCCCAATATATATTTAATTGCAAGAACAAGATTCCTGCAAGAGGTAGAACCTTTATTAAATTTGGGGGCTGATTTTGTGATACCAGAAGAATTTGAGACATCTATTCAAATTTTCTCGAAAGTCTTACTGAAATTTCTAATTCCTGTTAGTGATATTAATCAATTTATTAATCAAATCAGGTCGTCGGGTTACAGTTTGTTCAGAAATTTAAATACATCAAATAGATTTTATGATTTGGGTGATATGGTTGATGATTATGATATATTATCAATCAGAATTGATGAAAATAAAGAACTAACAGGTAAATCACTTGCTGAAATTGATTTCAGGAATAAGTATGACCTGACTTTACTTGCAATTGAGAGAACCGATTCATTTATTCCTAATCCTAAATCTGACGAACTGATATTAGCAAAAGATGTGATTATTGTATGGGGAAGTAAGAATAGCATCGAACAATTCAACCTAATGTTTTAGAACATATAACGTTTTTCAACAAGCTGATTAACATTCTCAGAACTATTTACCGCAATTAATACTTATCATCAATCTTTTTATCTAACACATAAATTGATACTTGTTTAGCACCAGTTTCTCCATAAGAGTATTTTTTCACCATATTATTTATTAACATAGAAACATCTCGCTTAACTCTATTATCATAGGTATAGAAAGATGTAGTGCCATAATCAATAATTGCTCGGCGGAAATTGTCATTATTGATGTAAGACTCCAAGACATTCTCCTTCAGGTTTCTTGAATATCTTTCAAAAAGGTTCAAGTATTGTTTGGTAGCAGTTATATCTATATTGCTAACTCGAATTTCCTGCGATAATGTTTGTGTGATATATTCATTGAGAACTTCTTTTCTGAATAGTTTTCGAGAATTTATAGTTGCTGTTTCACCAAGTATCTTGGCTTCAAACCCTTTCAAATATTCCTCTGAAATGTCAATAGTGTCATTGGTAGCAACATTTTTCTTTATATCACCAATTTCAAAATTAATTGCAAAAAGATAGTTTAAAATTTCATCAGCAATATGTTGTTCATTATAGTAATATAGTGAATCTTTAACTTGTTGCAATACATCATAGTCATACAAATCAATCAACTTGTCAATAAAATCAACGGGAACATCTATGTTAAGCTCTTCCTTTTTATTTATAAAATATTCCTTTACATCATCCATAGTAATTAACCTCTCTAAATGTTGCTCGTTGGCTTGGTATTTTGTCATAAAGTCACTTATAACTGCCAAAGATTTTCTTCCAGAAATTCCTTTCTGCCCTTCCTGTTCTGAATAAACAAGAATATCTTTTCGTGTTTTTCTATCGAATCTTTTTATATCGTCCTCAGAGAGCCAATCTGGCAGATTGCCAATATAAACTTGCATTTTGAGCAATAGCAAATATTTGTCGATATACTTAGAATAGA
>CAYUZZ010000046.1:0-11375 GCA_964449505.1 uncultured Hyphomicrobiales bacterium
GACTAAACGCGGAGATGATAGTAAGTTTGAGGGCTCGTACCGAGAAATTATTCGTGGCTTCAATAAAATGATAGATTCGATAGAGCAGCCTCTTAACGAAGTTCAAGTGATGCTGAATAATTTTTCGGAATTCGATTTTACTCAAACACTAAATTCTAACTATCAAGGTATATGGAATGACCTTAAAATAGCTCTTAACAACACAATTGGCAATCTTATTACATTACAGCAATTAGCCGAAGAGGTTGGTTTGGGTAATTTGAATAAGTTAACCGAGCTGAAACAATTGACTGTAAAATCAAATAATCGTACAATTCCTGCATTTATACAAATGATGGAAGCAATCAACAGCTTGATAGACGATGTGCAACAATTGGCAGGCTATGCAGAGGAAGGTGTGTTGTCGGAAAGAATCAACACCGGTATGCACTTTGGAAAATATCGCGAGTTGGCAGACAGCCTTAATAAGACAATAGACACAATATTAGAGCCAATCAACGAAGCAGGCTATATTCTATCAGAATTGGCGGAAGGCAATCTAACCGTAATGATGACAGGTGACTATCGCGGAGAAAACCAAAAGTTAAAAGACAATATTAATAATTTGACTTACTCGCTGAATGGTTTGGTTACAGAGCTGATTAATGCAATTCAAAATTTGGTCACAAGTTCCGACCAACTGTTTAGTTCAAGTGAACAAATATCATTGGCAGCCGAAACCCAAACAAATCAAGTGAATGATGTTGCCGCTGCTATTGAGGAATTAACAAAAACAATTTCGGAAAATGCTCAGGGTGCAACTTTTACTGCTGGTGCAGCAACCAAAAATGGCGATGTGGCAACTCAGGGCGGTAAGGTTGTGCAAGATACTATTAAGAAAATGCGTGAAATAGCTTCTGCTGTAAACGATACTGCTACAAAGATTAATGACCTGGGAAATTCAAGTCAGAAAATTGGCGAAATAATTTCCGTTATCGATGATATTGCCGACCAAACTAACCTGTTGGCACTAAATGCTGCAATCGAAGCTGCAAGAGCTGGCGAACAAGGAAGAGGTTTTGCCGTAGTTGCCGACGAAGTTCGTAAATTAGCCGAAAGAACTACTGCTGCAACTAAGGAAATTGCAAAGATGATTAAAGAAATCCAAGCTGATACAACAAAGGCAGTTTATGTGATGGAAACTGGAAGCAAGGAAGTAAATCAGGGAATAGTATTTGCTGACCAAGCAGGCGAGAGTTTGAACCAAATTGTTAATAGTTCACGAGAATTGCTCGATATGATTAATCAAATTGCTGCTGCCACCGAAGAACAATCGGTTACCGGTGAAGAAATTGCAAAGGTTGTTGATAATATTTCTGTGAGCATCAGCGGTACCAATGATAGCATTAAGGATATAGAAAAACTTTCTGAAAACCTAAATACTCTAAGTAATGAAATTAAAAACATTATTGATAAATTTAAGATTGAAAATAATAGCAAAACTGAGTATAAGTTGGGAAAGAAAGAAACTTTGTATTTAAAATAAATTTGTGATAGCTTGTTGAATAACTAATAAAAATATAACCGGAATAATTTTTGAAATTTTATTCCGGTTTTTTTAAATCATTTTATTTGCTGCTTTGTTACTTGTATTTACTTTTAATTAAGTTAAAAATCCCGTTTTGCAATTCTAAGTATAGCGGAAAACCATTATTCCTATTAAATTTACAAATGCATTGACGACTGAAGATATAGAAATGATATGAAAATAGTAATTTATCAACACAATGTTAGGTGTAAAAAAATGACAAAAGATAGTAATAAAAATGATATTGAGCATAAAATTTCAATTCTTTATGAAAAATTACTCGCAAATTTAGATGATGGGGAACTAAGTAATTTAAATCCAGAACAAACAATAAAATATTTGACCTTGCTGGCAAAGAGCGTTCCATTTTTAAATAAAATGTCTGCCAGAACAAAATCAGAAACTAAGGATATAAGCAAATATATAAGAATTCTGCAAAATGAGGAAATGATGATAAAACTCCAGACAATTTTCGATTATTTGTATGATGATAATAACAGACTTTTTTAATTTAATAATTATTATGATTACTTTTGCAATTAAATTATTATTTTAGGAAATAAATTTATTTGAGAAAAACAAATTGTTAGAGAAAATATACTTGAAATATTATATATGTCTTGTATTTTTGATTTTAATATTCAGTGGGAAAAGTGTCTTAAGCCAAGATGGCAACGAAATAAAGAATAGACTATTAAAAGATATACAAAATAACAAGGGAAATTTGAAATTTCTTGATTCCCTTGCTGATTATGTGTATATAAATTACCAGAGAGATTATCCGGATATTTTGATGGATGTAGGTTATTACTTTAAGGAATTGGCAAAGAAAAATGATGGAAATAAATTTGCAGCATGGTCGTATCTATTATTAGGAACTTCCCACAATCAAAAAGGCAACATAACCCAAGCAGTCTATAATTTGGAGTTGGCTATTCAAAAATTCAGGGAACTTTCCGATTATGAAAATATGGGTAATTCATATAATCAACTTGGAATTGCATATCTCCGTCAAGGTAACAATAAATTATCTGCTAATTATTTTCTTCAATCATACGATATTTTTAAAAAAAATAATTTGCGGAAAAAGCTTTTCGCAATAACCAATAACTTAGGTAATCTTTATCTTAGAAATAATCCCTCCAAGGCACTCGATTATTTTAATAATAGCCTGCAGCTGATGAGTAAATACAACATCAAAGAACAAAGGTTAAATGTTTTTATAAATATTGCTCGTGCTTATATGGAATTAAAAAATTATAATGAAGCGGCAATATTTTTAAACAAAGCCTTCAGGGAAAAAGATTTAAAAGAAAGTGGCCATTACCAATTCCTAATTAATTTTTATAGCGGTAATTTATCGTACTTGAAGGGAAATTTCGAACAATCAATTGCATTTTATTCTGATGCCCACACATACGAACAATATGCCGAAGCCCCTGATAATGCTCTGTTGCATGTTAATTTTGGAAGGAGTTATTACTACAAGAATTATTTTGCAAAAGCACTTTTGCATTTTCGATTAGCCCGTTATGTTTCCGAAAAATATAATTTAACCCAATCTTTGGACAAGAGTAACAAAGGACTTGCAGAAACTTTTGACAAACTTGGCATTAAAGATTCGGCATATTTTTACATGAATATATATGCAAAGTCTAAAGAAGATAATTATTTGCTTGAATTAGATAAGGAGACACAGCAATTATTATTCCGCTATGATATGGATACAAAAGAGCTGAAAATGCAAAAATTATTGATTGATTCCAAGGAAGCAGATGTAAAATTTAAAAATTTAATCATTATTGCCACATTGGTGATTATTTTAATTCTATTGATTTTTGTAACAATCATTTTTAGGGCATACCGTAGGAATCTGAACCTAAGCGAAAGACTAAAAACAGAAATTAAACTAAATAGTGATTATCATAATGAATTAAAAATTGCCAAAGAATCGATTGAAGAATCCAATAACTTCAAATCAGCCATAATCAGAAATATGACACATGAAATACGAACACCCTTCAATGGATTACTAGGTTTTGTGTCATTAATACATAAACGGGCAGAAGAATTGAACGATGAGGAAATGATAGAATACACTCAATTGGTAGAAATTAGTAGCCGTCGCGTGTACGAGCTGATTACCAATTTGAATGATTTGGCATTGCTCGAATCGAACGATTACCAAATTAGACATGGTATTTGCTATTTACCCGACATAATTAATGAAGTATATTTCGCCTATCTAAATACATCAACCGAAAAAGGATTAGATTTGACGATAGGTAATATTGACGACATAGTTTTTGTTTCAGATGCAGGTGCTTTGGCAAAAGCTCTAAAAAATGTCGTTGATAATTCATTCAAATTTACCCTGACTGGCTATGTTAAATTATCAACACTGTTAACTGGAAATCACTTGGAAATAGTTGTAGAAGATACTGGAATTGGGGTAACAGCTGATAATCTTGAGAACATAGGCATTCCTTTCAAGCAGATAGATATGTCAATCAGTCGCTCATACGAGGGTATTGGAGTAGGTCTTGCTGTTACTGCCAAAATTCTGCAGATGCTGAATGGCAAACTCGATTTTAAAAGTACATTTGGGAAAGGTACAACAGTTGCTTTTAAATTTGATAATATAAATATAAAGAATGATCTTTTTGAAGATAGTGAGCTTTCCCAAAATATTAAAACCAGTTAATAAAATTAGTTATCATAAAGTGAAAATAGTAATCAGCCTTGCAACTGTTTCATTAAAGGCAGATTTGGGATTGTTATCAGAGCCAAAATATCTTGCTTCAACCCTTACATCAGTTTCAAAATGTTCGTTGAATGTAATTCTACTATTAAAATAGAGACTTTTTAGATTACCAGTTTGTGTATAATTATAATTAAAACCTAATGAAGTAGTGATTAAATTTTCCACATTATGAAGCAAAGAAAAATCCACAGAATATACAGGAATTGACTTAGCTTCCAACAGGTTTTTTGATTCTGTGTAAGAGCCGGACAAACCGGCAGCAAATTTGTCGAAAAGTGAAATCCGGTGTGTTGCCATAAATATATGAGTATCGAAGGCAGCCGCAGAATCATTGGATTCGCCTTTCTGAAAAGAATATGATAAAAAGCTAAGCATCCTTGTGTATCCAACCTGATAAGCATAACTTGAATTTACTGTAAATTGATGAATGGAGTTATTATCGCTGATATCGCTGCCAAATAGTTTTAATTTTTGAATATTTCCAACATAGTTTAAAGAAATTACAGGAAGCGAGCGAAATCTGAAATCGAGTTTGCTGCCAATTTTGTTGATTTTCGAATTATTCAAATCGGACAGCACATAACCCGATTCCTCATTAGAAAGAAATGCACTAAAACGAATTTTGTTGTTGACAAAATTCCTAAAAAAATGCAAATCATAAATCATCAAATCCTGCCTAATACCTGCAATGCCAACGCTTTTATAGCCAGGTCCAATAAAGCGGATAGTGGACTGAAACCGAGTATCATCGTCCATTGTATATGCTACATTCAGGTTATATGAAACATCAGCCAAAGCTCCATTTTTGATATTATCGCCAAAAATATCTTTTATAAGTGGATTAACATAGGCAACATCGGCAACCCCAGCATTAGTATTTTGGTTATAAACAGATGTATTGAATTCGCCTGAAAAAGAAAGCCCTATTTCATCGTTTAAATATCTTCCTGACATTCCTAATACAGTGTTATCCTCTATTCCGAGAATACTGCCTGTAGAATCTAATACATTTTTTATAAGTTTTGATTGGTCATCATCACTGGCGTAGAGAGCGGATAAAATGATATTACTTCCGTTCCTTCTGCCATAGCCAATTCTACCAGAATACATATTCTTGAAAAATTCTGGATTATCCAAGCCCTGTTCGCTAAGAAGCGGGTTAAATTCGATTGATGATAAATTAACTTCATTTTGAATTTTCCCAAAAGCTGTACCTGTATAAAAATTGCCGGGATTATATTCAATTAAGCCACCAGTAATGCTAACTCCATTCATAAATAAAGTTGAAAATGCGGGTGCAATTTTTCCAAATCCAAATGCCGGAAACTGGGCAATGATTTCCTGCTCTTCACTTATCAGGCCAAATTCCTTTAATGTTTGCATATTATCTTCAAAATTTTCATTTTGCAATTCGTATAGTGCGGCAATTCTATTCTCGAATGCAATAGAGTCGGCAAAACTCAGATTTTTTAATGAATCTATCGACGCAGAATCAATTTGCTGTGTGATGGATTCAATCCTATCTTCAATTCTTTGGCTAATTGAAAATCCCAGCCCACCAGCTCCACTTTCGTAATTGAATGCCCCTCGGTTCATATTGTATTTTTTTGTATTTTCTTCACTTGTTAACAGAAAATTAAGTCCAATCGGCACTCCTAATAATGTGATTACAGGCTCTGCCTCAAATCTTGCATATTGTTTAGGTGTTTTGGATAATAAAGATTGATTGTTTGAATTTTCTAAGGTAAGTCGAAATTTGCCACTAAGGGAAAGGAGTTTTTTTTCATTTTCTACATTATTAAGAGGATATTCGTCAGGGGCTTTCTTTATATTGGTTTCTTCAACGGTATCTTCAGCATATTCGTTGTTGTAGGTAAATTGCCAGATTTCACTTTCGTTTACAACCTTTCCCCCTGCTTTGGCAACTACCTTCCATGCATATCTTTTCCCTGAACGGAGGCTTCGCATAGCAAAATTTGATTGCCAAGTTGCTGTGGTAAGGTTAGGACGGAATACTACCGGTGGATTTAATTTGATGGCTTCTTCGCCAGTCTGACCCTCTAAAAGTTCTACAACAGTTAGGTCGCATACCACTTTTTCGCCACTGCTGGTTTCGGGTTGCATAAACCAAGACCAAACAATGATATTATCATACATATCGGTACCATCGTAGGGTGCAAATAATGCAGGTGGAATTGCTGTGGCAACAGAATGTTCTATACATGATGAGGATAGAATTTGAAGATTATCCTGATTGATAATGTCAATGCAGATTGTATAATCTCCGTCTGGGAGTGTAGCAGTCCTGCGAATGGAATTAATAATTTTATCATTGATGAATGAATAATTAATAGGTTCGAGTAATCTTCCTTGATAGTTTCTTGTGCCCTGGCTAATGGTAAAGTTACCTGTTTCGGCATTAAGTGCATCCTCAGAATTATTAAATTTTACATTAATTTTAGCTCGCACTCTATATGGAGATGTATCAAAATTGGATATTGAAATATTCCAAATATCGCTCAGTTTAAGTTGATTTTGAAGTGGCTCAAATTGGCTGACGTTTACATTCTGGGCAAGAACAAATGTTTTGCAAATTAAAAAATATATTACAATAAGGGTAAAGAGTTGTTTCATCAAGCACCTTTGTTAGTTTTATCTAATTTTAGAATACTAATTTAATAAATATATTATTAATAATAACAAAAATAATAATGTCAGATAAAATTTCCTAAGTGTTATTTTGTTTCTTTGAAACTATTTTGGATGAAATTACAAATACATAAACAATAATATCAGTGGAATAATTAAGCCTGCAATAGTCAGAATTGCACCTCTCCATACTAAACCGCTTTTTCCTTTAAGGATGAAAAGACCAGATATGGCTAAAAAGGCGAGAGCAACGCAAAAAATATCAGAGAACCATGTCCACAACTTGCCGGGGTTGTAGTGAAGGAAATTGACTTCTTTCAGGATTGGTCTGGGACGAATAGTTTCTAAACTTGTTTCACCGTTAGAAAGGTCAACACTTACACTACCACCATTGATAAATATTCTCAACATTTCGGGATTTGGGAAATAATGATTTTTATAATTTGATTTTTCGCCCCATTGGTCCAGAAATTTATTTATTTGGTTCATATCTATTTCGTCTTTAGAAAATTGCCCGGTAATGGATTTGGTTTCGTTTGTGATTATATAATTAGGATTCCAATCTGCCCTGTGATTGATAGCAATTCCCGAGATGGCATAAATGAGTGTCATTGCCACAAAGAAGTAACCAAAATCTCTATGGAGGACTTTATTAAGTTTGTATATTTTCATTTTATTTTTTAATTTTAAGATTTAAAAAAAATAATCCGATGAATGCGGTCCATCGGATTGCTATATATATAATGTTAAATTAATTATATTGATTTAACTTTAGAACCAATCATAGTATATATTGAAATATATCCTTTTTTACTGTTCGCAACTTTTGCTTTTAGATCATTTATTTTATTCATATCTTCTTCGGTAGGGCAGGTGCCTTTGCTTTCGGGATTTTCTTTTGCCAATTCTGCTTCCATGTTGGCAATATATTTATTGTCGATTCTTTCTTCTTCTAAGGTACCGGTAACCTGTATGTTGTTACCTTCAAGATTTTTATCAAAGGTAGCAATTTTTTCGGAAGTAAATATTTGCAATTTATTATTTTCATCTTTACCAACGATAAACATTTTTTTGCCACTGTGGGCACAAACATGAACGCATAGTCCTTCAACAGTAACATCACCAGATTTATATTCGAAATCATCTTTTGCAAGGTCTTCTAATTTGAGCACTTTAATCTCTGCTGTTTGTTCTGGAGTTTTAGAAGCATCTTTGTTGCAAGAGATAATTAATAATGCTGCAATTGCCACAATGGCATATAATTTATACATAAGCTCGGTCCAATTTTATTAAACAAATCATTATATTCAAAAATATCACTATTTAAATTAAATACCAAAAGAACTTTTCAAAGTTTGTAATACTTACAAAAAGGCAAGCATAATATTGATAAAGCTACAGTTATATAAGTTATCTAATAAAACAAATATATTTCAATCTCTTTAAAAATTGATTTTTTCCCAGCAAGCTATACATTAATTAGTTTCGCATTACAGATTTTATCAAAAACATATAGGCATAGAAATGTGGATAGAAGTTTTTAGAACAGGTAATCATACAGATAAAAATGGTATTGCTCATTCTTATGATGCAGAAACTTTGAAGAAAATAACAGTAAATTACAACGAAAGGGTAAACAATCACCCAAATTTGAAATCACAAGTAATCAAGGACCATCTGAAGGGGAGCAAGTCTTTGGGATTGGTAAATGAATTGAGATTAAACGGCGACAAATTGCTTGCAGATATTGAAGTTAGCGACAATGAGACGATGAAATCAATATCGGAAGGAAAGTTGAAAAATGTATCTATCGGAATAAATGAAAACAATCTGGACCATATCTCATTTCTGGAAAGTGAATTGCCAGCGGTTGAAGGGCTTTTGCCAATTGATGCTACTGCAGACGATAGTATTTTGCAAAAGAATGTAGGAGTTAATTATCAAAAGGAAAATGTTAAAAAAGAATTTAAGAAATTCATTGAGGATAAAAGTCAGGATAGCAAGCTACTTAGTTTACCCGGCAGCGAGCTTGCAGTTAAAATTGTTGATGGTATATCGGGATTGGAAGATGAGGAATTTGAAAACATAACCACTATGCTACGTAGCTTTATAGAAGATTTATCTAAGAATTACCTGTTATCAGAATATTCTGCAAATAGTAATCCAAGTGAATTTAATTATAACTACAACCCAATTAACAGCAACCCTAACAGATTAATGCTTCACTACGAGATTTTGAGAGAAATGAAATCGAATCCAAATATAAGTTACGAGCAGGCAATGCTCAAAATTATTGATTAATTAAAATAGGAGAAAGTATGTCCACTTTAGATAATTTAAGAATGATTGACCCTGTTCTAACAAGCCTTGCTCAGGGTTATTCTAATTCAAATTTAATTTATGACAGGTTATTTCCTGCCGTAAGTGTATCAAAACAGAAAGGAAAAGTTCCTTTATTTGGCAGGGAATCATTTATGGCACACCAAACCGAAAGAGCAGTGAGAAGTTCTTCTAATAGAATGCTGCCCGGAGATATTCAATTAATAAATTTTCAGACACAGGAAAGAGATATAGAGGCAGCAATTGATTATTTAGAGGAGGAGGAAGCTCTCGCAAATTTGAAATATGAAAAAAGATTAACTCAACAACTAATAGATATACTTCAGCTGGGCAAAGAAATAGAAGCTTCGCTAACGTCACAGGATATTAACAATTACGAATCGGGTATGTACCGTAGCTTGTTAGACTCCGAAACATTCGACAATATTTCATCAACAACTAACCCAAATGAATTAATATTAGAAGGCAAAGAAGCTATAAGAAATAAAATTGCAATTTACCCCAATACCATGATTATGGGTAATTCAACCTACAGAGTACTCTGCAAACACGCCAGCATTCTTGACAAGATAAAATTTAACGGTATTCAGAAAGTGACACGGGATATGATTTCCGATATTTTCGAAATTGAAAATGTATATGTTGGAATGGCTGTACATACAAATGATGGAAGCACTTTTAGTGATATTTGGGAGGACAACATTATTCTTGCTTATGTGGATAATACTGCCAAAGAAAACAGAACAGAGTTTAATCCAAGTTTTGGATATACATTCCAAAGAACAGGAATGCCCGAAACAGATTCTTATTACGAAAACGGCGGAAAAATTAAAATTATAAGATGTACAGATAACTATGGAATTAAAATTACAGCACCCGATGCAGGATATTTAATTAAAAATACAAATCAATAATTTAGGAGATAACATGAGTATTAAAGCAACTTTTCAGCCGATACTAAGTATCACTATAAAGGCTACTTCCGATTTGGCAGTTAACAGATTCGTCGAAACAACCGGCAGGCAATGCCGTTCGGAAATGAAATCCATTGGTGTTAGTCAAAATGATTGTTTAAATGGCGAATGGGCAAGTGTTATAGTAGTTGGTACCGCATTAGTGTTAGCAAACGAAGCAATTACTTCCGGTAGTGATGTTTCCTCCGATTCAATGGGAAGAGCAATTAACACCGGCACATCAGCTACTATCAATGCTATTGCTTTGAGTGATGCCGAAGTTGGCGAATTAGTAAAAGTATTAATACCATAGGTATGATATGAGTTATATTGGATTGAGCGATTTCGAAAGGGAATTTAATAATCAGGAATTGGCAAGGTTAAGCGGCGACCCTTCCGGAATAATGGTTAATACAGTTCGTATTGGACTTGTTGCTGATATGGCTACGAGCGAGGTGGACAGTAATCTGACAGGGCTATATGCTCTGCCATTTACCGAAGTTCCACTTATTATTAGTCATATAGCCTATGAATTGGGAGTATATTATTTATATAGCTTTTATTACAAGAACAGCGAAATACCAGACCAAATTAGATTTAGAAGATATAATGCGGTAACAATTTTAAAATTAATCAGTAAGGGTGATATTAAGTTGGGTGTTGGTTTGCAAATTAACAGGATAATTTCAAGAAATTCGATCGGTACAAACGAGTTTGAATTAATCCCTTTGAAAGATAAATATTTTTAAGAATACAGGTGGAATGTTATGCAAAATATAATAGATATGATAAAAAGGAATTCACTTTGGCTTTTGCTCGGATTAGTTGCTATGCTATTAATTAATCCGGAAAATCCCGAGATTAAGACTTTGTTGCTCATATTGCTGGTGGAAGCAAGTGCAATTGGACTTTCTGCCTTGGCAGTTTATACATATACTAAAGTGGATTTTGTGAAAGAAGGAACTAATCAATTAGGAATGATATTTTTGGGAGTTCATATATGCGTTGGATTTGTAGTTATGGGCGTTTATATCGCACAATTTACGATTTAATTATCGGTTCGCTTATATTTTTTTTTTCAATGGATTCAATTGCTGCAGAA
>CAYUZZ010000047.1:0-11113 GCA_964449505.1 uncultured Hyphomicrobiales bacterium
AGAAAGCAAATCTAAGCAGAGAATATTTAATTGGGCAGTAAATGTAGGCATCAAAAAAGCTTACGACCTGCAGGATAATAAGTCTAACCCTATTAACAATATGCAATATAAAATAGCAGATAAATTAGTTTTTGCTAAACTAAGAGACAAGCTCGGCGGAAAACTTAATAAGATTATTAGCGGCGGTGCTCCACTTACCACCGAAGTTGAGGCTTTCTTCAAAGGCATTGGAATTGATGTATTGCAAGGATATGGGCTTACCGAGGCATCGCCAATCGTGGCAGCCAACAGGATTAATGATTTCGAATTCGGAAGTATTGGGAAACCGCTGACTCACGTGAATGTACGATTGGCTGACGACGGAGAGATTTTAGTAAAAGGTCCCAACGTAATGAAGGGATATTATAATGATCCCATTTCTACCAACGAAGCCATAGACGATGATGGATGGCTACATACTGGCGATATTGCTATTTATACATCACGAGGAAACCTTAAAATTACTGACCGAAAAAAAAACCTGTTCGTTAGTAGTGGAGGTAAAAACATTGCACCACAGCCAATCGAAAGTCTTATATCGCAAAGCAGATATATTGACCATTGTTTCCTGATAGGTGATAATCGAGACTATATAAGTGCATTAATTTCGCCTAATTTTGAACAAGTACAAAAGTTAGCTGATGAGTTGGATATTAAATTTGATAACAGTTCAGAATTAATTTCTCATCCCAGAATTATCAAATTTATCAGGGACGAAATTGATTTTTATCAAAAAAATGTTTCAAAATATGAAAGAATCCGTAAATTTCAGTTACTTTCGGAGCCATTTTCAACATCAGGTGGTGAACTGACGCCCAAAATGAGTGTTCGTCGCAATGAAGTTGAAAAGAAATATTCACAACTAATAGAGGGAATGTATAGTGGAAGATAAAGTATATCTAATTTTTATTCAATCCATGATATAAATCTATCAAAAAATGATGTTTTGGCACTACTACCCGACCAAAATATGAATAAAGCCTTTCCTTGAATGGCAGTTTCGGGTACTAATCCATATATTCTAGAATCGAAACTGTGGTAACTATTATCACCTTCCAAGTAATAGTGATTTTGAGTAAAAGTGTAGTTTTTTGTTATAATATTATTAATCAAAATACTATCGCCGTCAATCAGTACTTTATTACCCTCATTTTCAATAATGTGTTTATAAAACTTTATATTTTCTGAATTTAAATTGATATTTTGTAATTTGTAAGGTATTTTAATTGAATGGTACTCGCTTTGGAACATATCAGGCTTTGATTTTGAAAAATTCAGATTACCTAATTTGCCTTCATTGTAATAAATCAAATCACCCGGTACTAATTTCACCCTTTTTATAATATAATTTTCAGGATAATTTTTTAATGCAATGAATGTATTGAGAAAGAAAACTATCTCGCCAGCTTTGGGACTCTTGAATCGTGCTTTCCAGTTTGCTGGTGCTTCAATTCCAAATATTGGAAGTTTATCTGCAAAGCCAATATAATAGGCCAATCTGCTTACCAATATTAAGTCTTTTTTCTGTAGCACAGGTTCCATAGATGATGAGCTGACTACAAAAAAATCCAACACAACAGATTTTAGAAAGAAAACGAATAAAAAAATCACTAAAAAAATCTCGGCTGCCATTCTAAAAGTGATTTTATCATCGGCAACCGAGTCTTTAAAATTGTTAGCAGACATTATTGAATAATTTTACCAATTCTTGATAATCTTAAAGAAGATAGTTTATCTATAAATTTGCCTAATGATATATTAGTATCCCAAGACCAATACACTATCATCGGAGTTCCAATCACATTGTCGTAAGGTACAAAACCCCAATATCTGGAATCAAGGCTATTATCACGGTTATCGCCCATACCGAAACAATAATCACGTTCCACTGTATAGGTTGTGGCAGAGTTGCCATCAATCAAAATGGAATTGGCTGTGGCTGCAACTTGATGACCTTCGCGGGCAATAAACACATCCCATTCACGAATGGATTCGGGAGTTAATGAAACGACATCACCTTTTTTGGGAATCCTAACAGGACCGTAATTATCTCGAGTAAAACCTTTTCCTGATGGAAAAGTACGGAACTGGTCACCTGGATAAATAGGCAGATTTACATCATATTTGCCGTGTTCAGGTAGAGGAAATTCTATACCATTTACAAAAAGTTTTTTATCACGAACTTCTATTGAATCACCTGCTGTGGCAACACATCTTTTCAAATAATAAACAAATTCATCAGCTTTTACTTGGTCGCGGTCACCTGGATAAATAAAGACAATAACATCGCCTTTTTCTGGGTCTTTAAATCCTGGAAATTTATAGAAAGGAAGCGGAATATTCAAAAAAGGAATCAACTGTGGTGTGGTAGGTCCGTAAAGGAATTTATTTACGAAAAGGAAATCACCTGTCATAACAGTATTTTCCATAGAACCAGTTGGCACAACAAACGAGGCAATTGCCGCTCCATTAATTATCATCACTACCACTATAGCCCCAAGTACAGTTTTAATCCAAGATATAACACCCTCAGAAAAAGTCTCGGGTTTCTTTTTTGGTTTTTTATTCTTGTTGAAGGGATTTAATTTCTCCTTCATTAATCTTTTAAAGTCCATTTTTTCCTTAAAATATATATTTGTTTATTAACACATTATAAGCTAAATTAATCTATACTAAGAACTGCTAAGAACGCTTCCTGTGGTATTTCTATATTACCTACCTGTTTCATACGTTTCTTACCTTCCTTTTGTTTCTCAAGTAATTTTCTTTTTCTTGAAATATCACCCCCATAGCACTTTGCAGTAACATTTTTTCTAAGTGCCTTCACAGTGGTTCTTGCTATTATTTTGGAACCGATAGATGCTTGTACAACTACTTCAAACATTTGTCTTGGAATTAAATCTTTTAATTTCTCGCAAAGTTTTCTACCCCAATCGTAAGATTTGTTCCTGTGAACTATCGATGATAGGGCATCTACTGTATCGCCGTTAAGAAGTATGTCTAACTTAACAAGGTCACCAGAGCGATAATTATCTATTTCGTAATCTAAGGATGCATAGCCCTTACTTATTGATTTCAATTTGTCATAAAAATCGAATACTACCTCTGCCAATGGCAAATCGAAGTACAAATCGACTCTTGTTTGTGATAAGTAAGTTTGATTTTTTATAATTCCACGCCTGTCCAAACAAAGTTTCATTATTGAACCAACAAATTCATTAGGTGTAAGAATTTGGGCTTTGATAAATGGTTCCTGTATGTCTTCAACTTCTACTAATTTCGGCAATTCAGATGGGTTATCTATAAATAACTCATCACCGTTAGTTTTAATCACTTTGTAGCGTACGTTCGGGACTGTTGTTACCATGCTTTGATTAAATTCCCGCTCTAAGCGCTCCTGCACAATTTCCATGTGGAGTAGTCCCAGAAATCCGCAACGGAAACCAAATCCTAAAGCCGAAGATGACTCGGGTTCGAACGTTATGGCAGAATCATTCAGTACTAATTTGGAAAGTGATTCTCGCAAGTCTTCAAAATCATTCGCATCTGTGGGATAAATTCCCGAAAACACCATTGGCTTTACGTGCATAAAACCCTCTATAGCCCCTTCGCAACGGCGTTTATCATGTGTAATGGTATCACCAACTTTAGTATCGTGAAGGTCGCGTATTGAGGCAGTAAAATAGCCAACGTTACCTGCTGTTAGTTCTTTTGTGCGGAAGCGGTTCATATATAGAATGCCCACTTCTTCAGTTTCATATACCTTGTCGGTCTGCATGAATAGGATTTTTTCGTTTTCTTTCAAAGTACCGTCAAATATTCTAAGGTTCACCACCACACCTCGATAGGCATCATATATAGAGTCATAAATAAGTGCTTTCAGCGGAGCATCTTTATCACCTACCGGTGGTGGAATTCTGGCGATGATAGCATCTAAAATATCTTGAATACCCAAGCCTGCTTTGGCAGAGGCAAGTATAATATCTTCTTTTTTACATCCCAATAGGTCAACAATTTGGTGAATTACATCATCGAGTGTCGTCTGGGCACTTGGCAAATCAATTTTGTTAATTACAGGTATTATTTCAAGGTCATTACCCATTGCCAAATAAAGGTTGCTTATGGTCTGTGCTTCGATTCCTTGTGTTGCATCCACCACCAACAATGCACCTTCACAGGCAGCAAGCGAGCGTGATACTTCATAAGTAAAATCTACATGACCTGGGGTATCTATCAAATTAAGTGTGTAATCTGTACCATCTTTTGTTTTATAATCCATCTGTATTGCATGTAACTTTATAGTAATCCCGCGTTCCTGCTCTAATGGATTATCATCTAGAATTTGGTTCATTATCATTTCGCGTTGGGTTACTCTTCCTGTGGTCTCGAGCAGACGGTCAGCCAAAGTTGATTTTCCATGATCAATATGAGCAATTATGCAAAAATTTCTTATTTTATCTAAAGGGGTTTTATACATAGATACAACAATTACATTCTATCAATTAAAAAATAAAGCTAATAGACGAAATAAGATGAAAATGTTGAAAAAGTATTTTAATAATGTCTTATTTTTGGCACTATAATTTTTAATTTAAATTTGTTAATATTTTAAAAGTAATTGCGTCAATTTCCTTGTTTCTTAAATTGAAGTATTATTTTGAGTAAAATACATGATGATTACACAATTCGATATGAAACTTAAATGTTAAACACTAAATCTATTGTGGCGGTGGATATTGGTAATAGCAGAATCAAACTTTTATATAATAATTTATTTAAAGGTTTTGAAATCCAGTCCCAATGGGAAAATATGCTTTTAAATTATCTTGATAAATTATCCACAGACCAAACTCTATTATATTATTCATCGGTCAATCCAAAAATTGAAATTGAGTTTTTAGAATTATGTACAAGTAAAGATAATTTAGTTGTAAATAGCATAAGCAATCTCTTACGAAAACAAAACTTTATTGATACAAGTTCAATTCAAGGAATTGGCAATGATAGATTACTTGGTTTAATTGGTGCCCTTAGATATTCAGATTTTCCAATCATCACATTAGACTTTGGTAGTGCAATTACGATTAATTTTGCAAACGATGGAAAATGTATAGGTGGTGCAATTTTGCCTGGAGCAATTACCCAAATTAATAGTTTGGCGAAAATGTCCGAATCTTTGAAAGTTAATGATTTTAACATCAGTGGGGCTTTTTATGGCAATAATACTTCCGATGCAATTATGTCTGGGATTTATCTAAGTTGTGCAGGGGCTGTGGAAAAGGCTCTTGAAAAAGCAGAGTCTCAGTTTGGCTCTGAATTTACAAAAAACATATATGCTACTGGGGGACTTGCTCATTTATTTGCAGACAAAATTGAAATAAAACAAAAAATCAATTATAAACCCAATCTTGTGTTGGAGGGAATCTACAAATTAATAACAACAAGCGAAAAGCAATAAGCATATTCCATTTAAAAATGGCATCCTATTTAGATGCCACTTTTTAATTTTCATTAATTTTGCAAATCATATTCAAATCAAATTTTAACTGTAGAGCTATGATGATTACCAGCCTTAAATGTTAGAGCAGATTCAAATTTTTCGCCCATCGGAACTGCCGTCACATCCTTTCCAAAGTTATATAAATCGGGTTTGTGTGCCTTCTTTATTTTTTCTTGAATAGTCATCAGTGCAGTTATTACCGCCTCAGGTCTTGGAGGGCATCCCGAAATATAAACATCGACCGGCAAAAATTGATTAATACCCTGTACTACCGAGTAGCTACGGAACATACCACCAGTAGAAGCACATACGCCCATAGAAATAACCCATTTGGGATCAGGCATTTGGTCGTAAATTTTTCTCACTACCCAAGCCATTTTATAAGTAACAGTACCCGCAACAAGTAATATATCAGATTGTCGGGGTGTCATTCTGAATACTTCAGAGCCAAATCTTGCAACATCAAAACGTGATGATGCCCATGCCATCATTTCAATACCACAACAAGAAATTCCCAATGGCATTGGCCATGCAGAGTTTGCCTGTGCCCATTTTACCAATTCCTCTACTGTTGTTGTAATAAAGCCATCTTTTGATAATTTATTTTCTAATCCCATTCGAATCCACCTCGTTTTAATTCATAGAAATACCCTGCAAACAATATCAGTATGAACACAATCATTGACCAAAACGCAGTCAATCCAAGCTGTCCCAACTGAACCGCCCATGGATACATAAAAACCACTTCAATATCGAAAACTATAAAACTAACCGCCACCATGTAAAACTTTACTGAAAAACGCTCTCTGGCTGTACCACGTGGTACCATACCACTTTCGTAAGTTGTTTGCTTACCGGCAGTGGTCCGTCTTGCTCCTAACCATTCTGACAAAAGCAGAAAAATTACGGCTACCGCAAATCCAACAACTATCATTATTATTAAAGGTAAATAACTTTCCAGCATAATATTTTTGCTTTTAGACTATAAATAAACTTCAAATTTACTCATTATTTTAAAAAATAACAATTAATTATTTTAATATTTTTATTCAGCTCATATATAAACGAAAATATTCTATTTAAATTTAATTATGTTGTTGTAACAAATGTTGTTTTTGCTTATATTTGCATTTATGAAAATAGATGATGAAATAAAACAATACAAATTCGAGAGTAATCTCCAGAAAGCAATTATCAATTTGCTTTTTACCAACAATTGGCATAGGGACAAAATCAATACAATTTTAAAAAGTTTCGATTTGCAACCCCAGCATTTTAATATTCTCCGAATTTTAAATGGGAATTACCCTAATGCTGTTTCCCCTGGATATATCAAACAAGTAATGATAGACAAAGGTGTTGACCTGACCCGCTTGTTAGATAAACTTGATAAATTGAATTTAATAAAGAGAAATCTTTGTCCCAGCAATCGCCGAAAAATTGATTTAAATCTCACTGATGAGGGAATACTGATGCTACAAAAACTATCACCACATTTAGATGCACATTACTTGGAATTGAAAAATAATCTTACGGAAGCAGAATCTGAACAGTTAAGTCTATTACTTGATAAATTAAGGGGGTAACAGAATCTTTATTTTTAAATTTCTCTATCTGCCCAAATATTTCAAACTTCGAATATTACCTTTATCGAAAATATTGATGTAATAAAACCCGCGTTCTAAATTGCTCAACTCCAGATATTTAGTATTTTTAAATTCAGATATAATTTGACCTATTAAATTACAAACAATAATTTTATCAACATATTCATCTAAAACCAAATGAGTACCATTAATTTCTTCTTTACCGTCTTCATAAGCCACACCCGAGATAACACTCAATGGTATTATACTGCCATATTTATCTATACCTTTCATACTTTGCAAATATAAGTCAATATCACAATTAAACGAGTTACTTACAACCAGGTTAGCAATTTCATTATTATCTGACAATGTTTTAGAATAAGAGCCAACTGCGAAATATAATTTCCCGTCCCTCTTTACTGAATAATTGAAAGGATAATCGGCAAATGCAGAACCGGGTTCCACACCAATTATTTCATCTTGATTTAGGTTTCCAATATTAATTTCACCGGTAGCAGCCATTATTCCATTATTCGTATTCACAATAATTGGAATTTTTCTTGTACTTTCATTGCTAAACAAAGTAGGAGATGGAAATTTCGACAATATTTCAGCTTTGTTCTTCTTAACTTGATAATTATTAGTATCTTTTCCAATATTATAAGTTACTATCAGCATATCTGAAATTGTAATATCACCATTACCGTCACAATCAGCATAAGTTACAGCAGCACTATCCCATGTTAGGACACTATGAGGACCCCAAATTGCCGACCCAGATTTTCTTTTAAAACTTTTCATTTTTTTTGTTGCCGACCCAAAGCCCACATATTGCGAAACGGGGGCAAAATCCAAATGGTCCACTAAACCATTATTATCTGTATCGCCGGGCCAAACGTCCACATATCCATGCAAATTATAAGCAATTAATTCAGAACTAAGGGCAATAATGCTCCTACCCAATGTGTCGATAATTGTCGCTACCGGATTAATGAATTCGAAAGTATTAATATAATTATTTGGAGCGTTCTGCAAGGTTACAAATTCCAAAGTTATTACCAAGGGGTCTGTAATAGAATCACTTATTGTGCTCTCACCCTTATTTACAGCTACAATTAATCTGCCAAAACCTGCAGTGTCCTCGAAAGCTACAACCTGAGGTGTACCATAATCGCCAATTTTCCACTGCGAAAATCTTACATAATTAGCCAAGTTGTAATTCAGCTGAAATGCCACACCATTTGTATTCTTAATATCCTTTACAAAAATATTGATTGTAAAAGTATAAGATGCAGTAATAAAACTATTTCTACTCGTATCTACATCGCTACGTTGTATGTATATCTCTTGTGACAGTAGTCCCATTTGACTCAACAATAAAAATATAACTATGTATATAATTTTCTGCATAACATTCCTTTAATTAATAATATATTAGCAATGAATATGCCAAAGTATATATGATTAAAGATTTACTCTATAAAAAAAATCCGGACGAGAATTAACTCAATCCGGAAAAATACTGGAGTTGCAATAATTAAATTACGAATTCTTGCAAATAAAGTTTCTTTAAAAATTTAACTTGCCATCACGCAACATCAAAACTTTATCAGCAGCATTGGCAATATCTTCACTATGGGTAGCAATTACAAACGTAACAGAATATTCACGTTTAATTTTAAACAACAATTCAATTACCATCTTTGAATTTGCTGTATCAAGGTTTCCTGTTGGCTCGTCAGCCAAAATTATTTTTGGTTGATTAATTAATGCCCTTGCAATTGCAATTCTTTGCTGCTCTCCACCTGAAAGCTCCGAGGGTTTGTTGTGCAATCTATCTTGCAGCCCAACCTTATCGATCAATTCTCTTGCTAATGTTTCTGCCTGATTATAACTTTTACCACTAATCAGTGCTGGTATCATTACATTTTCAAGCGATGAGAACTCTGGCAATAAATAATAAAATTGAAAAATAAAACCAATATTTCTATTTCTAAATTCAGATAATTTTTTATCGTTAAAACCCAGAGGATTAACATTTTTCCCATCTATATTATATGATATAGCACCAGCATCAGGTGAATCTACCATACCTAACAAATATAAAAGAGTGGATTTGCCAGCACCAGACGGACCCCTAATTGCCAAAAACTCATCCTGCTCTACTTCAAGATTTAAATTATAAAGCACACGATTCGAAACACCTTTACTATTTGTAAAGGATTTGGAGATATTTTTTATATCAATAATATTACTCATATCATCATCAAAAAAAATGGGACTAACAAAGCCCCATCTTAAATAAAAATCAAATTAGCAAAACAGATGATGTTAAGCCTTATTTTCTTCAGTATCTTCTGGTTTATCACTACTTATTTTAGAATCCGAAACATCGCTGTCATTGGCAATAGGTGTAGCCCCATCAGTTACAACATCAGCTGTATCATCAAAAACTACTTTTTCATTAGCCACTTCCGTAACTTGTGCAACCACTGGATTATTAGCCTCTTCAACGGCTTCAACAGATTGTGGAGCAATTATATTAGGCTTTTCAATCGGGCTAACAGTTGTATTTTTAGCTTTCGATTCTACCTTTTTGGCAGCTTTTTTCTTCTTTTTAGTGCTGGTAGCGCCATCTTGTGGAGCAGCAAAATCAACAAGCTCGATGAAAGCAGTTCTAGCATTATCACCACGTCTAACACCTGTTTTAACAACACGAGTATAACCGCCGTTTCTTGATTCTACAACTGGTGCAATACTATCGAACAATTCCTGAAGAACAGCTTTTTTGCGTATATAACGCCCAACCATTCTACGGCTGTGTACATCTATTTTTTGTCCATCGGGTACCACACCCTGTTTTTCTTTTAAAAGGGCATTTTTAGCTTTTGTAATTAAATTCTCAGCAAAGTGGCGCAATTCCTTAGCCTTTGCTTCTGTAGTATGAACCTTTTTGTGTTCAAACAATTGACTTGCAAGGTTATTCAAAAGAGCCTTGCGATGACTATGCGTTCTATTTAATTTTCTGCCCGCTACTTGGTGTCTCATAATTGATACTCTATCTAACAGTTATTAATAACATAATTATTCAGCAATAGAAGGTTTATCTTCTTTCAAATATTGTTCTACGCTCATTCCAAATTCTAATCCATAATTAGCAACAATTTCATGTAGTTCAGAAAGTGATTTTCTGCCAAAATTACGGAATTTAAGTAACTCTGATTCCTCTAACTGAACTAATTCAGATAAAGTTTTAATGTTTGCAATTTTCAAGCAATTGTGTGCCCGAACTGATAATTCGAGCTCCTCTACAGGAGTAAGCAAAATCTTGCGAATTCTATTTCTCTCTGCATTTTTTATTTCATCCTCTGGATTCTCAACTGGTACAGGTTCATCTTCGTCAATTATATCAAAATTAATGAAATATTTAATATGTTCGTTAATAATCTTAGAAGATTGATGAACGGCATCCTGTGCAGTAATAGTACCATCAGTACGCACATCAAGAATTAATTTTTCATAATCGGTTTTCTGACCAACTCTAAAGGGCTCAATAGTGTAAATAACATTTTTAATTGGTGTGTAAATAGCATCAATTGCAAGCATACCAACAGGAAAATCATTTATTACTTGTTCTTCCGAAGGTACATACCCTTTACCACGACCAATTCGCAATTCTACATCAAACTCTGCATCTTCAGATAAGGTTGCAATGTATTTTGATGGCTCGATAACTTCAATTAAAGGTGAAGCGTCCTGAATATCTTTAGCAGTCCATAGATGTGGACCCTTCAAAGTAAAATTGATTTTTGTTAATTTTTTATCAGTAACTTTTAATCTAACCTCCTTAAGGTTCAGAATAATGTCGGTCATATCCTCAACAACTCCGGGAATTGTTTGGAATTCGTGCATTACATCAGTTATCTTAAGTCCAATGATAGCAGTACCTGCTATAGAAGATAGTAAAACTCTTCTCAAAGCATTA
>CAYUZZ010000048.1:0-11073 GCA_964449505.1 uncultured Hyphomicrobiales bacterium
TGTTGGGTTCTAGATTTTTATCCGCTATTGCATTCCAAAATGAAGTTGGAACCGTCATAGAGCCCACAGAATTGCCGAGGTTTGGAGTAGTGATAGCACAAGTCTCCGAAATCAAAGAAGCTGGGATAAGCCCTTTAGATGACGTTAGAATGGAAATCTCCCAAAAACTTGGAAAAATCAAACAATTAAACAACTTACAGAAAAAAGCAACTGAAATTTACAACAAAGTCAAGAATTACAATACTCTAAGCGAAGCTGTAAATGCAGACACTACTCTAAAGCAGTATTTTAGAACATTGAATGAATTTAAATACGCACCTGCAATTCCTGGATTTGGCCAAGATGCTGCATTTGCTCCTAAATTGTTTTCGCTTCCACTCAACAAAATATCCGAACCGGTTCGTGGCGAAAATTCCTATTTTATAATGGAGGTATCGTCTAAGAAGGTTCCAAGTAATGAAGAAATCAAAGGTAAATTAGGTGATTTTATTCAAGGACTTCAATTACAAGCCAAAAATTCTGTATATTATCAATGGTTCCAAAGTGTAAAAGAAAAATCTAACGTTGATGATTATAGAAGTAAATTTTACAAAGATTTTTAATATGTTTCTTACTATTTAATGATTCTAAAGAGGCTGTTTGAAAAGAGACAGTCTCTTTTTATTTTGACCCAGATCATTGTTGAAGTCAATTTGAAAATGAATTTCTATTCCAGTATAAAAAAAACCCTCCACATGATTGGGAGGGCTGGAATTTTCAAGTCCAAACGATAGTCAGCACTAATTTATAATTATGTAAACAGAACCAATATATCTTTTTCCTTTTGCCGCTTTTTGAGAGGGAAGAGGTGATTTTGGGTCAGTATTAGGTGTGCCTTTTACAGTCAGATTATCAGGATCGATCCCATTAACAGAAAAATAATCAATCAAAGATTCGGAACGCTTAGCCGTTAATTCTAAATTTGCAGCAGTATTGTCGTTTCCATCGGGATAAGAAACGACAGTGAACTTAACATTAGGATTGTACTTAACAGTATTCAACACATCATTTAATATAACTGAAGAGCCATATCTCAACTTTGATTTCTTAAGTTCAAAAGGACTAACCGCTAACTTAATAGCAGTTCCGGAAGCATTCGGCTTGATTAAAAAATCCTTCGAAATTTCCAGGTATTTATCAGAATTTGGTACGGATACTTCGAATCTTTCGGTAAGGAAATTCTTTTCTTTAACAACAAAAATGTAAGTATTGCCTGGATATAGACCGGTAACATAATAATATCCACCTTCGGCGGCATTACTTTTTACAGAATTAATTTTTTTGCCAGCGTTATCAAACACTGTTATTTGGATAGATTCAGGCAATTTAGTGTTGTAATTGATAACATTTCCAGTAACGGCAACCACAGTTTTTGTAAACTGGCTGTAAGCAACATCAATGTTGATAAATAATAAACTTACCGTCAATGATAACATAAATAATATTTTGATATTCATACTATTTACCTCCTTTTTTTGTTAAAAATCTAACAGTTCCATCTGCGCATCCCACCACAATAATCGACGCATCAGAAATCATATCTACAGACCAAATCTCCGAATCTAAATCCATAGAAAAAAGATTGTTTCCAGTTGTTATATCCCATAATTTGACCTTTTTATCTAAACTGCCGCTAACGAGCGTCTTGTTATCCTCAGCAAAGGAAACATCTTGTATGAGTTCATCGTGTGCTTTGATAGTTCTGATAAGTTGTCCGTCAGGTATGGACCAAATTTTAATATTGCCGTTTTGATCTGCAGATGCTAAAAGTTTGCTATCGAAGCTAAATAGAACAGTCAAAACGGGTGAATCGTGACCGGTAAGAGTCATAAGTGGGCTTTTTGTAGAAATATCAGTTGACCACAATTTGATAGTCTTATCATCAGAACAAGATGCTATTTGAGTTCCATCATAGCTATATGCAACGTTATTGGTTGGTTGGGTGTGTCCCCTTAATGTCTTGATTTCGGTACCTAACTTACGGTCCCAAAGTTTGACAGTTTTGTCAAAACTTGTAGAGGCAATATACGAATTGTCATTATCCTGACTAAAATAAACCCCAATTACCTGATCAGTATGTCCTTTTAGAATCATTTCCTGAGAGCATGTTTCAACATCCCAAATCCTGACAGTCATATCGCTACTTCCACTTGCAATCATTTTATCATCACCCGAAAATGAGATATTATTAACCTGTCCCAAGTGTCCCTTCAAAGTACAAACTTCTTTGCCACTTGGAATAGTCCATACTTTAATAGTTTCATCCAAACTACATGTTGCAACCTGAGTATTTGCTTCATTCACAAATACACCGAGAACTTCGTCTGAATGTTTTCCGATAACTTTTTGCTCGTAATTTAATTTGGCGTAAGACAATGAGGATACAGCCAATAATACAAAACAAAGAGTTATAATCTTAGAAAATTTAATCATTAAAACTCCGAAATTAATTGATAAATCTTTATGCTTCTTAATAAACAAATTTAAAAATAAATCAGTTGAAAAAAAAATTAAATTTAATCAATTCTAAAATTGATTAACTAAATTTAATATTTGTTGAAATTCCTCCATTTTATTATTCAACAAGGATAGCTTGATTTTTTTAATATCCTCGTTATTATCCAATTTACGATTGTTTGGTTGAATGTCATCATCAAATAGGCTTTCGCTTGGATTGCTAAAGTTAAATTTTATTATCTGTTCCTTAGCACCCTGAATGGATAATTTGTCCTCGCGCAACAATTTCTTTACAATTTTAATTATATCTATATCTCTTTGAGAATAAATTCTATTTCCAGACTTATTCTTTTTGGGTGAAATTTGATTGAATTCTTTCTCCCAATAGCGAAGAACATAGGTTTCTTCGTCAAGCAATTTGGATACTTCGCTTATAGAGTAATATAATCTTTGCATACTTTCTATAATTAATGTTTGACTAAAACGTTAAATTACTAAATTACATATTTTTTTTTAATTATATTAATTAAAATTTCATAAATTGTTTTATTTTTGTGTTTCAAATAAAGCTGTAGAGGGAAAAATGAGTAAATATATTGTAAATCCAGTTTTGGTTAGAATGAAAGAATCTTCAAAAGGTTCTATTTATCAATCTATTGTTGCTATGGGATTCAGAGCCAGGCAGATTAATGATTTTATAAAAGGTGAAATGACAGAAAGAATGGCAGATATTATTCCTACTCCCGATGATTCTGATACAGTTAACTTTGACCAGCTCTCAATTAGCAAGGAATTTGATAAGCTCCCAAAACCTACATTCATTGCTATGAAAGAAATATATGAGGAAAAATTGACTTACGAATTACCTAAATGATTTAAATTTAGTTTATTTTAATTCGATAATGTTACGATGCTGGATAACTTTTTGTATTCAGCATTTTTTTTAATTTTTCTTTCGATTTTTCTTTTCAGGCAGAATTACTACTTTAAAGAAATTAGTATCAAAAAAATATTTTTCTATCAAAGTTTCTAAATCTACTTTCTTAATATCGCTAATCAGTGAGCAAAGTTCGTCGATACTCTCATAATCATAGTCAATTAGCTCTGATTTTACCAATGCCTGCATTCTGGAGGACAGGCTTTCGGTTTCCATCGTAATTCCACTTATATATTGATTTTTCGCCCTTTGGAGCTCTTTATTGCTTATTCTATTAAGTTTCCTAATTTCCTGGTATATCAAATCGTTGATGTAATTTATATTGACTTCATCGGTTGCAGCATAAATCGAGAATATACCACTATCGGAATATAGCTGTAGCGATGAATAAATCGAATAGGATATTCCATATTTATCCCTTAAATTTTGATATAATCTGGAGCTCATACCATCTCCAAATATTAAATTTAACACACCAGCTGCATATTTTTCATTATCTTTGGAAGTCATAATTCTTTTTAAAAGTAAAATGTGTGCTTGTTGAACCGGTCTGGTTATAGTTTTAGAAGAAGGTATAATAAACTCTGGTATATCTCTCAAATTTCTGGTTATTTTGCTTACATAGTATTGCTCGATTTGCTTTTTAATATACTCACAAATCCGCTCATGGTCTAAATCTCCAACCATGCAGATTACTATGTTAGATGGAGTAACGAAATTATGGTAAAATTCAGCCAAATCATCTGCATTTATGGATTTTATTGAATCAATTGTGCCCAAAATTGGATTTCCCAAGGGATGATTTGGAAAAACTATTTTGTCTCCCAGATCACTTATAAGCTCCTCTACATCGTCATCATAGGACTTTATTTCCTCAATAATAATTTGTCGCTCTTTATCAATTTCGCTTGAATTAAAATCGGGATTTAAAATAATCTCCAACAATAAATTGATTGATTTTCTTAAATGAGGATTAAGTGCTCTTACGTAAAAACATACTAATTCTTGTGTAGTGAAGGCATTGGTATATGCACCGTACTCTTCAAATTTATTCGCAATTTGCTTGGAATTAAATTTTTTTGATTTTCTGAATAAGGAGTGTTCAAGGAAATGAGCGGTACCATTTTTTTCTGGAAAATCATCTCTCGAACCAGCATTGATAAATATACCCAATGAAAAAGAATGATAATTGGGCACTCGCTCTGTTAAAATGGTTAACCCATTATCTAAAACCGTGCGTTTATAAAACAAACTATACTTTGAACTAATGTTGATGGATTTATTTGCCATATTAAATTAAGCCTAAGGAGACAAAGCTAGTGAAATTATTGCCGGCTATAATTATGTGGTCTATTACCCTGATACCCAGTATATCACCAGCACTTACTAATTGCTTCGTTATTTTAATGTCCTCGTTTGATGGTGAGGTATTGCCCGAAGGGTGGTTGTGCATCAATACCACAGAAGCTGCACTTTCGGTAATTGCAAGCCTGAAAACTTCTCTTGGATGTACTATACTCAAATTTAACGAACCCTCGCTTACCACCACTTCTCTAAATATTTGATTTGCGGAATTTAGTAATAAAATCTTAAAAACTTCAATTCTGGAATCCCTATATCTTGGTATGTAATAATTAGCAATATCTTCAGGACTCCTAAATATCTTCTTTTCTGAAAAAGGGGGGATTTCAATTCTACGAGAGAGCTCAAATACCGCAGATAAAGTAACTGCTTTGGCATTTCCAATTCCATTAATTTTCTTAAATTCACTATAATCGCAACGTGCAAGGCTAAGTAAATTACCAAAATGAATAAACATACTCTGTGCCAAATCAATTGCAGTGCGACCTTGCGTACCAGTACCAAATATAATTGCAATTAATTCGGCATCCGACAAGGCTTCTGCTCCGTATTTCATTAATCTTTCCCTTGGGCGTTCATCTTCTTTCCAATTTTTGATTGCAATGAAAGAATTATCAATTTTGTAATCAGAGCACTCTGCTTTCATTTACTTTCAAGAACTGCTTTTGTCCATAAGAAAAATGATTCTGATGCTTCGGCTATCGACAAGGTTATAATTTGAATGGCGTCATTCTGATATAATTGATTTATTCTTTCTTCAATACTAGCCACTAATTCAAATGAAGTTCTAATAATAATCAGGTTGTCATGATTCACCATTATTGAATTATTCCAGCTATAAAAGCTACTAATATTTGGCATAACAGAACAATATGATGCCAACTGGTCTGTAACAAGTATTTTGGCAATGTGTGTTGCCTTGTCATAAGAATTAACAGATACCAAAACCAATCGATTGGAATAAGTTGTTTCCATATTATATCCAAATTATGTATTTTTATATTTTTAAAATTAACAAATAATATTCTTTAACGTAAAAATGATTGAACTATTGATATTTTATCTTCATATCGCTGGAGCTCTTTTTGTGTTTACAAAGAATTGGCAAGCCAGGGGCATCAAAGAAGGATTATTAGCAATCACTATTATTGCACTATTTTTTGCTATTGGTTGGGCACTAACAGGCACTATTGCACGGCTTGTATATCCTTCTTACCTTAACTCGATATATTTTACAAGCGATACTCTTTCGCTTGTTTTATTATTTATCCCTGAAAGTATTTTTTATTATCAATACTTTCTAAAAGATAAAGCACATTTGGACGACACTGAAACCATTATCTAATAAATATCATTTTATATAATTTTGTTTTATAGCTCGAACTTAATTTTATAAAATATAAGCCGTTACTAATTTCTCCAAAGGGGATATTAAAATTGTTTGGGTTCGTAGTTGCAAATAATGTTTCCCTATTTATTAAAATACCATTTGCGTCGATTACTTCCATGTTTATATTTATATTTTCGCTTGCTGAAATGGTGAATTTCAAAATATCATTATCTAAAACTTGTGGAATCGATGCATCGAAAGTAGGTATCCATTTTAATTTGAAAATAGCAGTACCGTTGCAGAAGTCAGTTAATTTTAGCAAACCATCCTGATGGTATATATTAACAGGTTTATTTAAATTTAACTCAATTTTTGTAAATTCCAATGATGTTGAATCTGGAATGGAAGCAAATGTTATACCTTTAAGCAATATAATATCGCCGGAATCTAAGAATAATTTATGTGCTGATTCTCCAACAATTTTGATGTCAAGATTTCCCGCCAAATATTGAAACGAAAAATCTTTAGGATTTAAATTCTTGGGAAGTACTTCGAGGGGATAAAATAGCTCCTTGTCAAATTGAAGATTTATTTCTACTAAATCCGAAGAAATATTTGACAATACTTTATCTAAAATTATGGGAATTTCAACAACACCCCCTGCATCTACTATATGTCTGTCTATCCTCAACGTTAATGAATATTCCTCATTTGGTACAAATGAAAGTAGCCGTACAAAGCCAGAATCCAAACAGTTTGTTTGATATAATATTTTGAGTGGTAAATCATGGATTCCCTCTAATTTTGCGGTGAATTTAATCATAATACTATGAATGGAATTTGCCGGTATAATAAAAGATTTTTCCCCAATTACCTCGAATTGGTTAGAAATTAATTCAATATCGTTTATTTCAATGTCAACGTTTGAGTTATTGGTAAGCTCCAACGGTAGGGTTTTTTCCTCAGACATCCATAATTCACCAAAATCTAAAGGATTGGGATTAATAACTAGAACAGGTTTAATCAAATTTGCAGAAATGTCTATCTGCATAGTATTGCTACAAACCCTGCTGACTAATTCAATTTTCACATTATTCAATCCAGCTTTCAATCTGTCGTTCACCAAATTGATTATAAAAGTTACATCAGAAGAATTGTTAACAAATATAAAATCATTCGGAGTAATGTTTACTATATCTCTATCACCCTCAACAAATATATCCAAAGTATCACTCAAAAGCCCATTATTACTAATTAGGATAGAATCAATGTTATTAATTTGGCAGAATTCTACATTTCCAAAATCTACGGAATGTTTATTTAAACTCGTGTAAGTTTTGTAATATTCTCCATATAAATCAATTGTGAAAGCCTGAGCGTTTGGTTCAATTGTTTGTATTATCAACGACCCAGATTTCTTGCCCTCAGATTGAGGTAGAAAACTAAGTTCCAACTTGTAAATATCGCCAGCGTCCATAATATAAGGCAAGGTTGGCAAGTTATTGATTTTGAAGTCATTTCCCAATAATTCGATTTTCACTATTGTATCTTGCCCAAATCCCAAATTCTCAATATCAATGATTTGCTGTAAATTTTCGGGCAAAAAGCAGTAAGTTGTTTGGAAATCAACATATAGGGGACTCACTGTAATTATTCTACTAAAAGTATTTAAATCAATATCAATATAACTAATGTTATCGCAAATTGATGATGACTCAATAACAATTCTTGTTTTTAAAGTGCTTTCTTTATTTGCCGAAAATTCCACTTTAAAGTTAGTTTCTTGACCAATCAACAATACCATGGGAATTATTAAATCGTGCGAAAAACTCCAATCAGGGTTCATATTTTCTATATAAACTTTCTTAATTATCACATCTCTATCGATTGACTTAATTGTTATTATTCTGCTTATTACATCGCCACTTCGGAAAATTGTGTCAATTTTGTCTGGCGATACTGATAATTCGCTCGATATGGCAGTGCCCATTACAATCACTTTTAAGGTATCATTACAAGGAGATGAAAGAAAAATCAAAGTATCTTTGAAGATTCCTTTATTTTTGGGAGAAAATTTAAGACTGCAATTTAATTTGTTGGACTGCCTAATAATGGAAGAGCTTTGCTGATTGGGAAATGAAAAATCAAATACATTAAGAACATTATTATTTAAATAAACAGTTGCATCTAAATTTCCCAAATTCTCAATATCAAAATTAAGTTCTTTTTGTTGATTAACACAAATTTCCCCAAAATCAATCAATTTCTCGGATATTAAATCTGGTTTGGAATAGAAAATATCAAGATTTACAAGATGTGGACTTTTAACTCCATTTGCCGTAGTTTTGTCATTATTTTTTAGGCTCAGAATATGTTTATAAGAACCTGGGGTTTTAATAATATACTCTAATACTAATTTTGCAGAATCTTTTGACTTAATAGAAAAGGGCAATTTATTTGACCCTGCAAATCCTCTGATAATAATGTCTGAAGTAAGGGGTTCAATGCCATATTCGGAAATAATAAGCTCATCATTGCCAGTATTATAAATCACTATTGTGTCTAAATCATAATTATTGCAGACCAGTAGATGGGTAGAATTATGAGAGGACTGAATGATAGGCGAAACCCCATAAGCCCTAATAGTAATAATTGTATCGTATCCACATCTATCAAAGAATAGCTGATAGCGGGCCTCGTACCACCCGGTATCGGGCAAGTTAATTTCATAACGGAGCTCCGTACCATTTTTGAAAATTTTGCCAGGAAGAATTGGAAATAATTTAATATTTTGATTCTTTGATAAATCAATAAAATCAATCAAAAATTCGGCACCGCTCTCGGAATATAGTGTGGTTTTACCGGATACTAATGTTCCAACAACAACTTTGTCAACTACAATATAGTCGCTGGCAAGGAATACAGTAGGCTTTAAGGTAGTAACTTTTACCGGTATTATATAATTTTTTTCATCTGGAGATGCACTATTTATTGAAATGTTGAATGAAAGTTGATAAGAGGTATCTTTAGTAGCCGTATATTCAACAATGATTGGAAAAGTAGAGCATTCGTCAACCATAAAATCTAATGGAGTATTATAAAGTTTAATATCAGTTGTGGGAGAATTAAATTGAATCTTTACATTAGAACGGTTAAATGATAGATTCGAAACTAAAATAGTATCAAATCCCTTTTGACCTAAACACACATTTTCCAACACAATCGAATCTTTTGACAAAGAATACTCAGCCCTGGAAAGTTTGTAAACTCCGGCTCCAACCACCCAACCTTCATTTTCATTAATAAACCAAATATCGTCGTAGTTACCGTCCCTAAGTCCACAACTTTTTTTAAACCAGCTGAGTCCACCATCATCTGTAAAAATAACATTCTTATCATCACCACAAGCCCAGCCCTTATTAGAATTAATTAGGAAAGAGCCAAACATGTGTACACCAGTTTCATATTCAAGCCAAGAAGCACCATTGTTTGTAGTAAATCTAACGCCGCCGTCGGGACCCCAGCCCTGACAATCAGTACCTGCATAGGGCAGTAAAAATGAATTTCCAAAATGTGTAATTTCTTCTTGCCATACCTTAGAGCCGGTTCCAGAGAAAACTTGCCAGCTAAGTCCACCATCATTTGTAACCCAAACCAAACCACTGCTAACAGCATACCCCAAACCATTCTTGTCGTATAATAAAACATCAGTCAACCCACTACCAGTCACGTTATCTTGATATAAATTCCATGTGGTACCGCCGTTAGTTGTTTTCCAAAAGTCCTGATTGGAAACGCAACCACCTCCCACCAAAATACCATTATTATCATCTACAAAATAGCAACCCCACGAAGTTCCAATCAACATCGTAGGAGATATATCATTCCAGGTAGCACCACCATCGGTTGACTTAAAAATACCATCAGGACCAGATACATAACCTGTCTGCAAGCTAGGGAAGTGCACATGCTCTAAATGATTGATATCTTTGATGGAAGAACCAGCCCAAGAATTTCCACCATCGGTAGTGCGGATTATCATTCCATTGAATCCACATATCCACCCATAATTTGAATTTGAAGGGCTAAAAAAAACATCAAGCCAATAATTGTTTTTGTAGGCAGTTGGCAAGTTTTCCATCTCCTTCCAATACTGGGAGTAGGCAGTTTGGGAGAAAAATGCAAACAACAATAAAATGTATATTTTTTTCATATCTATTTTCTGCTAATTCAATAACTTAATATTGCAATTTAACAAAATAATATGAAAAAAGTTACCAAAATTAATTGAACTAATAAAAAAAGGGCTTATATAAGCCCCTTTTACTATTTTCTTTTTTTATGACGATTCTTACGTAGTCTTTTTTTCCTCTTGTGAGTAGCCATTTTATGGCCTTTTCTTTTTTTACCGCAAGGCATATCAACTCCAAACTTAACTTAATTAATTTACAAATATAATAAAATAAAATCAAAATCAGCAAAAAAATATTAAATTTTTGCTTCTGCAACCAAAGTCAAAGCAGAATTAACTTTTTCAAGAAAATCTGGTGACGGTTTGAAAATTGGCACAAATCTTTTATCAAGAGGCACTAAATCACCAGTTTTGGGATTCCTTGCCATTCTTGGTTTTCTACTTTTTTGTTTAAAAACACCAAATCCGCGAAGTTCTATCCTTTTTCCATCAGCAATGGCGTTCATAATACATGAGAAAACACCTTCAACGACGGTTTTAGTTTCAACTTTGGTAAGACCGGTTGCCTTAGAAATTTCATCAACAATATCTGCTTTTGTCATACAATATCCTTAAATTAAAATAACTTTTATATTTTTTCATTTTCAAAGACTTCAAATTTACAAAAGACTTAGATGAAATTAAAAAATTATTTTTTAATAAAATTTGTTATGACGACAAAAGTTGACCTAAATAAAAAATCAATCTTTGAAATTT
>CAYUZZ010000049.1:0-10921 GCA_964449505.1 uncultured Hyphomicrobiales bacterium
CAAAGCAGAACTTGGATGAGTTTCCCAATCATAAGTTAGTCTTGAGTAACCGTTTGCATCGATAAATGATCTTGGGTCATAGAATCTGTTTGAATCAATTGCTGTAATAGTTATGATAGAATCTCTACCACGACCACCAGCTAATGCACCAGATGGATCGCCTAAGATGTCTAATCCACTATAAGTTCTGAATGAAACCGGATAAGGTCTGTCTTCTGTTAAGAATACTTTGTTTAAGAATTCTGTATAAACTACATCTTCTTTCACATCAGGATTCTCATCTGATGGCATACGTTTTTTAATTGTATCTTGTTGCAAACCTATTATATTACCAGTCCAAACTGGAGGTCTTGTTGATTCAGTTATTTTGAATGCTAAACCTTTAAGTGAGGCTTGATGAATACCTTCTCTCCAAAGAATGGTTCTTGAAACAATTAGTACAGAATCACCAACTCTAACTGGAAGTGAGCGGTATCTTTCACCAGCGAAATATGTAGTATTAGATACAGCACCGATTAAATTAGAAGCAGGCATATCAGGTCTGTTACTAAACAAGTTAGTAACTCTTGCTAATGCATTATCATCAGCAGTATATCTTCTACCTTGTAAAGTTCCATAATCTTCATTGTAAGGATTCAATAATAGATTAGTTAATAATTCGGGACCACTTCCTAAATTAGCTAAACCTTCGGATGAACGTCTCCAAGTAGGGTCAGTTCTTAAAGTTGAATCAGGAATTAATTCAATAGTTTGACGGAAAGTTTCACGGTAAGGTGCATTTTCATCAACCTGTTTCAAATTAGCCCTCAAATAATCACCTGTTTTCAGGTTAATTACAAAGTAAACTGATTCATTTAATAATCTTGGATCGTGATTGCTTTTTCTTGTTAAATCTTCGTAATTCACTTTTGATTCTAAGTATAATGGATAACCAACTGGATGATAATATACTCCGAATTCATCAGCTTTAAATTCAGTTTGAACTGCAGCTATTCCAGGGAAAGCCAAATTACCTTGGTCATCTCTCATTTCTGCAACAAATGGGTCTCTTGTCCAACGTTTAACAACTTTACCATAAGAAGGTTGATTAGGTTCATTGAAAGTTCTCAATTTTGGTGGAATACCAACAGAGAAGTCTTCAATAGGGCTCATTCTACGTTTTGAATAGTCAGCTGTTTTAATATCTGTTGCTTTATCATAAATATCATAAATATGTCCCGAGAATACTAAGTGTTCAGGAATACTCATGGCATCAGGTGTATTTTCATCACCAGCAACGTTAGCAAGTAAAATTGGTAAATAAGTAATATCTCCACGTTCTAAAGATTCAAAAGGACCTTTTTTGCGTGGGTCAGCAGGACTGTTATTAATTAATTCTGGATATACCATAGGTAACCAAGATGTACCATCACCATGAATAAAGAATGTTTCCAATGTGGAATAAAATGGGTTTTCCTGAATATGAGGTAATGTGAATTTAACATTTGCCTCGGAATGTCCCCAATAGTTACCACGTAATGTATCTGTACCACCATAACCAATACCGGTAGTACCTGCTAAGATACCTTTAGTATTTGGTGCATCTGGTAATCTAATCAAAAATCTTGCATTATTATTATAAATAGAGTTTGCAGCTTCCGAGAATTTATATGATGGTAAAGGACCTTGAATTTCACCATAAATTGTAGTACCTACTAAGTCTGATGAAGCTACATTGCCAATAATGTTACCACCATTATCTTTGTCGATAGGACCGGTAACAACATTTTGTTCCATACCTATCATCGAAGTTGCAATGTTTCCGGTAATTAAAGATCTGTTAAAGATAAGTTTCAAATTGTAGTTATCAGAATAAACTGCTGAACCGGTAAATGATTCATTATCTTGCATTCTTACACGGTTGAAACTAATTGAGTCAATTCTGCCAACTTTGCTTGCACTAACTGAATCAAGGATATAAAGAGCACCACCAAGTCCTAAACCATTTTCAGGTAAATAAGAATCTTGATTTCTGCGATTTACATCAGAAAAAGCCATATTAGCTGGTACAACTCTTTCCCAAACATTTCCACCATCTAAGGACTTTAATATTGTACCTGCATCGCCAACTATGAAACCTTTAGTCAAACTTGGGAACATTATATCATAATATCCGTAAGTAGAACCAGTTGCCATGTTAGTCCATGTAGTACCGCCATCAACTGTTTTGTAAGCTAAACCGCCATTACCAACTGCATAACCAGTTGTTTGGGTTACAAAATAAGAACTTAGGAAAGATAAAGTAGTACCTGTATTTAAAAATTCCCAAGTATTACCAGCATTCAAAGTAACAAGAGCTATACCGTTGTTACCGAAAATGAAACCTTTCTGAGTATTCAAAAATACTACTGAGTTGAAATCTTGAGTAGTTCCGCTAATTTGTCTGTATTGCCAATCAATACCATTTGTAGTAAATAGTACTTCAGCATTACTACCAACTGCATAACCGCTAGTAGAAGAAGTCATAAAAATTGAATTAAGATTAACCAAACTTACTTTAGAAGTAGTCCAAGTATTACCGCCATCAATTGTTTTCAGTATATAACCATCATTTGCAACAGCAAATCCTGTGTTAGAGCCAACAAAGAAAATATCATTGATTTGTTTATCAATTCCACTATTAAGAGTGTTCCAAGTATTACCACCATCAGTAGTTTTACGAATAACACCTCTATCGCCGGCAAAAAAGCCTATAGTTGGAGTTGTAAATAATATATCATTAATTCTGTATGTTGTACCACTATTCAAATATTGCCAAGTGTTACCACCGTTAGTTATTTTGATTAATAAGCCATCATAACCAACTGCATAACCATTGTTATCATTAACCCAAGCAGAAGCAAGAATTCTTAAGTTAGTCATTGGTGTACCTTGTCCAACCTGAGTTGTACCACTACCCAACTGACTATTGAAGAAATCTGTATTTGGATTCAATATTTTATTATCAAGGAATCTTGTAAGCATTCTTACGTCAGCTGGATAAGCTTGATTTTCACCAGTAAATGCACCATTAACTGATACGTAGTCAACTGGCATACCATCTTGACCGCGAATAATCATATCCAAATCACTTACAAAATATTTTTTGGCAGAAGCATCTTGCAAATTAACTATAGCAACTGCACCACCATTACCATGATAAACTGTATTATTGACAAAATCAGTTGCTTTAATAATCCTCAAATCGCCATTGTATGCATAAATTGCACCACCACCGCGAATTTCAGTTAAATTATTATCAACGATATCTTTACCAACCACATTATCAACAAATTCAGCTCTTACGATTTGAACCGCTCTTTTGTATGAAGGTAGTGGAGGAATTGCGTTAGGAATTCTTACATCTAATGCACCGCCAGAGAAACCAGCAGCATTATTCCAAAAACGTACTGGATATTTTCCGTCATAGCCTAAAATTGCTTCAGCTTCAACACCACCAGCACCATTAATGCTCATATTACGTTTTGAAAGAATTGCTCCACCAAAGGTTAAAGCACTATTATTTTCGAATTTCACATCAAAACCATAATCTCTAGTATTAATCAAAGCATCAGAACCACCAATAATTGGAGATTCCAAATTTGATGTATTACCATCGACAAAAATTGCTCCACCAGCACCAGCAGTATTTCCAGTGAAATAAGTAGGATTAAGATTTTCTCTAGCGGGACCGCCACGAACTTGTAATCTACCTAATGTATTTTCTGTAAATATTGCACCACCCTGTGAATATAAACTTGAATTTTCACCAAACAAGTTTACATCATCAAAGTATTTAGAATATGTTTTATTATTTGAAAATTCACCAGCAACTATTAATGAAGTATATTTACCTGAATAGATTGCTCCACCACGTGAGCCTTCAGAATTAATAGTTTGTTGATAATTGCGTGCTTCGTTACCAATAGCACGAAATTCGTCAGGTTGTGGGAAGAATACTTCTTTACCTTCAATTTTAATGCTATTATTAACACCAAAACCAACTTCCATTAATCTGTCTTTATATTCTACAACACCAGCAATATAAATTGCACCACCTTGTGCGTGGTTACCTGTTGTATAAGGATAGTTTGTTGGTTCGTCAAGCAAGTCATAAACTCTTTTAATTCCACCAATAACTTCAATTTTGGTATTTGCTAATTGAACTTTATTATTTTCAAAAGTCATTCTTCTCATTCTACCTAATAAAACTGCTGTTCTACCATCATCGAATGCTTGGCGATATCTGTCAGTAAAAGGTTCATAAGTAGATTCATCAATATTGTCAATTCTAAGAACTGTATTTGTATTTACTGATGACGGTGACCCATCTTTATTTGTAAGATTTGGGTTTTTGTCAGCAGGATAATAACCTAATGAATTTGCTGTATAGTTACCAGCTAAGAAATCGAATTCTTGTGGAGTTTGCAAAATGTTTAATGCACCGCCACGATTACGAGCCATATTATTTTTGAAAGTTACATCAATTAACCATGTTCTAGATGAAAAAGTAGTGATTACACCACCAGCACCATTGGTCAATTGATTCAATCTGTTGTTGATTGGGTTGTATTCAGAACCCAAAACTAATGCGTTATAAAGTGGCTCTCTGTCAACTGTAGTATCTTTACGGATGTTTTCGAAATTAACATTACGGAAAAAAGCAGCACGAGCACCGGGTAACACAATGATGTGTCCCCATTCTCTTGATGCATTACCCACCACCTGACCTAAGAAATTAATTTTTTCAGGTGCAATGTTAACGTTGTTAACATTCTGACCACCGTATCTTTTCCAAGGAAGAGTTTTCATATTAGGGTCAAAGTTTTCTGGGTCATTAGCAAGTCTGGCAGAGTTAAAAATCAAAGCCTGTTCAAAAGAAATTACTACCTGATTTGAATTATAGGCAGCGGTATTTCTAGTGTTAGGATATGAAAGAGGGTCAACTAAATCAACTATTTTTCTAGTACTCTTATCTAAGAGCACATGGAAAATATAGTTAAATTTGTCTAAGTGAACTGTAGGGTCTTTAGGAGTTTCTACTTTCACTGTTCTTGCTGTAGAATTATTGTCATTATATTGATCAACAGCATTGTAGAAGAAATACTCGAAACTCGCATAACCTAATGGCTCGTAAGCTGTTACGGGGTTTAACCCATTAGGATTAGCAGTATAAGTGGCTTTCGCAAAGCCATCGGCGATAATTCTACCGCCAGTAGAGTCAATCAACCTTGAGTTAGGGTTAAATGACACTGTGGTTCCGGGCTCGATAATCAGAGTACCGCCAACTACCAAATCATTATTGATTAGGTATAGCGAATCCTTCTGGAATATCCTGACATCGCCCGATTTAATACTACCGGACACCTGAACTATTGGTTTTTGTGCAAAACCAATAGTTGCAGACAACATGCCTAGCAGTATTGTAAAGAAACTCAAACGAATCAATCGTTGCATGTTACCTCCAAAAATTAAATACTTAATTGTAAAACAAATATTTTCAACATATTTTTTTCTTATAAAAAATTAAAAAAGTGGACTTACGCCCAATTCATCTATTCAATTATCGTGCCAATACGAACCAAACCTGCCTTAGCAAGTTGAGCAAATTCTGATAATTTTGATTTCATCATAATTTCGCGATATGTTTTTTCTGCAATTTCTTTATTACCAGCTTTCTCGTATGCCAAACCTGCATAGAAGCTATATCTTGATTGAAGTTCATCGTCAGCAATTAGAAGTGCAGCTTCTTCAAAAAGTTTGGCAGCTTCATCATATTTTTTATCCGTCTCCAAACAACCTGCCATTCCTGCCAAAGCGCCAGATTGGATTTCTTTGGAAGGGGAATTGGAAGCCTTCTCGAAATATTCTTTAGCTTCGGAATAATTATTGGTTGATAGCAAGATATTACCCACATATAGGGCAGCAACCTTGCCTTGGTCTGTGCCGCCAAATTCACTTACTATGTATTTCAGTCCTTTCACGGGTTCGCCCATATATGTTTTGGTTGGGTCGCCGTTTAAGGCTTTTTGATAATCTGCAGATTCATAGTATGGTAATACTCTTGTAATCAACAATGATGCGGTTTGGGCATCTTCATTTGATTTGTTTTTAAGATATACAAAAGCACCAATAATCACTATTACCAATGCAGATAATATCATAATTAGCTTGGAATTCTTCTGAATAAAGTTCAGACTGTTACTTTCCGAACCATCTTTTTCAACAATTATTTCTTCGTTTTCCATTTCTTCGTCAATTTGCTTCGCCATAATACCTTTACTAAGTTATTTATTTATAAAATACTTGTACGCCCGAAGGGAGTCGAACCCCCAACCTTTGGAACCGGAATCCAACGCTCTATCCGGTTGAGCTACGGGCGCTTTGACTTTGCCACTTCTCAGCATACAAATATAAACCTTTGTGTCCGAATAAACAATTATAAAATGCGAACACTTACATTTTACAAATATAATTCATTATTTTTATTTTATTTTTGTTATTTCTTATACACAGTGTCAATTAAATTACACACATTAGTTTTTTCAGTATTTTAATGTTTTTCTAAGCACATCAATGATGTCATTTTTATTTGGCAATACTGCTGTTTCATAACTTTTTGCAAATCCCACAGCTACATTTCGGGAGCCAATTCTTTGTATGGGTGCATCTAAATAGCTGAACATTTCTGTACCTATTTCTGATGCAATTTCTCCACCAAACCCTCCAAAAACTTTATCTTCGTGGGCAACGATTACTCTTCCAGTTTTTTTAACTGAATCAAATACTGTTTCCCTGTCCCAGGGTGAGATTGAACGTAAATCAATAACTTCAACAGAAATTCCCTCTTTGGCTAATTCTTCAGCGGCAAACAGGCTTAAGTGCACTGTTGTACCGTAACTTACAATGGTAATATCATTGCCTGGTCTTCTAATTTTTGCTTTCCCAAAAGGAATAATAAAATTGTCGGGTGGTTTAGATGTGCTTGTATTTTTGAAGTTGTACAGAAATTTTGGTTCAAGAAATAAAGTAACACCTTTGGAACGTATCGAATTCCTAAGCAGTCCAATTGCATCATCAGCAAATGCTGGAACTACAATTCTGATTCCGGGGAGTGTGGCAAGTGCACCTTCCAAGTTTTGGGAATGGTACAATCCTCCCTGTATATATCCGCCACTGGCTAAGCGAATTACTACATTGGGGGAAAATTGCCCATTGGTTCTCCAATAATCATGCGAACATTCTACTAACTGCTCCATTGCTGGCCAGAAATAATCTGCAAATTCGGCACCTTCTATTACAACTCGTATTTTATCGTTATATCGCGTAAAACCATTTGCCGTACCAACTATGCCATCTTCGGCGATTGGGGCATTAAAAACACGACTTTTGCCAAATTCTTGGGGCATTCCTTTTACTACATTAAACACTCCACCCTTTCCAATATCTTGTCCCCATAAAAAAGTGTCAGGATTTCTGATAAATTCTTCTTTCAGTGTCATATTTATTGCATCAATTAAATGATAATGTACTCCATCATCATCGTAATCAGTTTCTGTGTTGTCTTCTATCCTAACAAATGGTTCAGGGATAATGAACTGATTCCATTTATTGCCATCTGCAGCGGGTGCAGCTTCAGCTTTGTCGGCAGCTTCGAATATGATAAATTTGTTTTCATCTTCCCACTTTTCTACTTCTGCAGTAGTGGCTATACCTTTATTTATAATGTGCCATCGGAATTGTAGGAGGGGGTCGCGTCTTATCACCTGGACTCTTTCTTCTGAAGGACGATAAAGTTCGTGGCGGTCAGAATTTGAATGTGAGCCCATTCTATCGCAATCTGCATGAATCATGGCAGGACCTTTGCCTGACTTTATATATTCAATACATTTATTTAGTGCTCTGAATGAATCAAATGGGTCCCTTCCGTCACACTCCACTATGAGTAAATCTTTCATACCTTTATAATTATCAGAAACTATCTGATTGGCAGTTTGGTCAATTAATGGAACTGATATACCATATTTATTATTTTGTATAACAAATATTACGGGAAGTTTTTCGAGTGTCGCCACATTGATGGCTTCGAAGAAATATCCTTCAGAGCAGGCAGATTCACCTCCCGAATAAATTGCAATTTCATCACCGTTATATTTTTTGATGGCTCTTGCCACTCCTGCTGCATGAAGGCTATGGTTGCCCGTACAGGATGATACATTCTGAATCCCAATAGATGGTTTGGCGAAGTGATTTGACATGTGTCTGCCACCACCTGCAACATCTGTATCTTTGCTCAGCCCATTTAATATTATCTCTTCAACAGTGATTCCAGCAGCCAACGATGTCATCATATCGCGATAATATGGAAATAAAAAGTCCTTATTTTGGCGGAAGGTTTTACCTATCGCTATTTGAATTCCATCATGCCCAGCAAATGAGGCATGGTAAGACCAACCTTTTGCCATTTTTAGATACAAAGCTGCTTTGTCGTCTAATCTTCTACCAAGGTGGTTTAATTTATACAATTCTTTTATAGTATCATTATCGAATCCGCTCATATTGAAATCGCTCGAAAGTTCAACTTCAACATTATGTCCCTGAAAAATCATACTTACAATTTCAGGATGAATTTTTTCTTCATTAACCAATATTTTTGATTCAGATTTTGATTTCTTAGCTTTTGCCATCATCATTACCTAACTTTATTTAATAATTTTCTTTTATTTAAAGAAGAGTTTAAACGGAAAAATAGTTAAAGTATTGCTAATCTTAACTCTAATTTCGGCTAATCATAATTCTAAAATAATTCTTAGTCCAAATAAAAAGGAGAAATTAATTTAAATTTCTCCATTCATTTATACTTTAATCTTGTGATTTTTTGATTATACGAAAGCATACAAAATGCACGTTAATCAATAATTTATCTTCTTCTTGACATTTCTTTGGAGCTACTTCTTCTTAATGGAGCTCTACCACGTGACCTATCTTGTCTCTGTTCGGGTTGTCTTTGTTCTACGGGTCCGTTTTTTACAACTTCAAGTACAACTTTTACACCTTGGTACTGCAAGCCCTGTCCAGCTTTTATCAATCTATCCTCTATATCGGAATCAATATCGAAGAAAGAAAACTTTTTCATAATATCAATTTTGCCTATTTCAGGTCTTATTTCTGGCATCAAATCATTAATTAGACCAATTATATTAAGTGGTGTAATTTTATCTTTCGAGCCAATATTGATATAAATTCTAGAATAATCACTTGGTCTGCCTGACCTTCTTTGAGGCTTTCTATCGCTTCTTTCCCTGTCGGCAAATTCGACATTTAAATTCAAAGCATTTTTATAATAGTCTAAAAATCTATTGAATTCTACAGAAACAAACTTTTGAATAAGTTCCTCTCTGTCCAAGGATTCTAATTTTTTATAAATTGCAGGCAAGAATTGAGTAATTTGTTCCTCATTTATTTCGGTATTCACAACTTTATCTACCAAATTGAGAATTTGTGCATTACAAACATCCAAACCCGAAGGTACATTTTTTTTGACAAAAGTTTTACCTACCAATCTCTCAATTTCTCTAATTTTATGTTTATCTTTCATGTGCAAAATAGACATGCACACTCCATTTTTGCCGGCTCTTCCTGTTCTCCCGCTTCTGTGGATATAAAGTTCAATTTCGTCGGGCAGGTTATAGTTGATTATGTGTGTTAAATCTTGCACATCAAGTCCGCGTGCAGCAACGTCGGTTGCAACAAGTAATTGAAGATGTTTCAATCTAAAACGATTCATAACTATATCGCGTTGCACCTGTGTAAGGTCACCATGCAGAGCATCTGCATTATATCCGTCTGCAATCAGTTTATCTGCTACTTCTTTCGTTTCAGTCCTTGTTCTGCAGAAAACTATACCAAAAATATCAGGATTTTGGTCAGCTAACCTTTTAAGAGTTTCGTAACGGTCTTTAGCATGCACGGTAAAATAAATGTGCTCAATATTATCAGCACCTGAATTTTTTTTACCAATAGAAAATTCTTCCGGTTTTTTCATATAATGCTGTGATATTCTTCTTATTTCGTCTGGCATGGTAGCAGAGAATAACAGTGTTTGTCTGCTTGCTGGTGCAGTGGAGAGGATAGCATCCAATTCATCTTTGAATCCCATATTCAGCATTTCGTCGGCTTCGTCCAGTATCAACCATTTCAAAAAATGAAGGTTCAATACTTTTCGTTTTATTAAATCCAATACTCTGCCAGGAGTTCCCACAACTATCTGTGGACCTCTCTTTAACTGTCCTATTTGAGTTTCTATATTGGCGCCCCCATAGACAGCAGTAATTTTCAATTCGGTCAAGTATTTAGAATATGATTTTAAATCTCGGCTAATTTGCATACATAACTCACGTGTAGGGCAAAGGACAATCGCCTGAATTGTGCTATTGGTAGTATCTACCAAGTTGATTACCGGTAAGCCGAATGCTGCGGTTTTACCTGTTCCAGTTTGGGCAAGTGCTATCATATCACGCCCTGATTCCAACAGATGGGGTATTGTTTTAGATTGAATTGGAGTGGGTGTCTCGAAATTCAAATCGGCTATAGCTCTCAGAATACCTTCCGAGAGGTTGAGGTCAGAAAATTTTTCCATTAAATTCACTTATTTGTACATAAACTATTAAATCAAATAAATTATTGAATTAATAGGGCTTGAACAAGGAGTATATTCGGTAGAGCGCCGAAAATAATATTTTTTAGTGAATCAATGATTCAATTCTAAAATCCCGATTTATATTTAGTTTGTTAAATTTAATTATTTAAAAAACCGAAATAAAATTACCAAGTTGCAGAGCATTCTATAATATCGCTAATTTACGTCGCCAAAGACGTAAGATACTTTTTTTTATTTTTTTTG
>CAYUZZ010000050.1:0-10904 GCA_964449505.1 uncultured Hyphomicrobiales bacterium
AGGATTTTTTGAGCTAACTTAATATGAGCTATCGCAGAGTTTTGCCAAGAAGTAGGGCTTATTCTATGCAGAGCATTCATGCGCATCTCGTCCATAACCTTTGGATTTGTCAACATAAATATTGCTGCATCTGCCAATTGCTGCGAATTCTGAAAATCAAAATTAATTCCCGCTCCATCTAATAATTCTAAAGCATGTGGTATTGGGGTAGATATAATTGGACAACCTGCCGACATGGCATAAGCCAAAGTTCCACTTACTGCCTGTTGAGGGTCTTTTGACGTGAATAAATATATATCTGTTCGTTGCAAATATTCCAGCAGAACATCAAGTGATAAGTACTTATTAACAAATATTACATTCTTTTCTAATTTTAGTTCCCTTACCCTGTTAAGTAGGAAATTCCTGTAATTCTCACCATCTTGCTTCACAACTTCCGGATGAGTTTTACCTATTACCAGATAAATAACTTCTGGAAATTTAGATATTATTTTTGGCAGGGCATCTAATGCTGTTTCAATTCCCTTACCCGCACTAATCAATCCAAATGTGGATAACACCATTTTATTTTCAAATGGTTGCGATTGATTTTCTATACTTAGTGACGGCTTTATTAAATGAGTCCCATGAGAGATCACACAAATTTTATCAGATTGAATTTCATATTCGCTTTCCAAAATTTTAACAGAATGTCTTGTCATTACTATCAAAGCATCAGAAAACCTTTCAATTTCCCGAATCAAGTTTTTTCGTTTTCTATCTGGATTGGGCAATACTGTATGAAAAGTAGTAACAATTGGCTTATTTATTATAGATAAAAAGCTTAACAAGTAGTCACCAAATTCTCCTTCAAACAAACCAAATTCGTGTTCAATAAAGACTATACTTATATCGTTGTCCAAATTTATTTTATTGGCTAATACTTTATAATCTTCCTTATCCCAAGTATTTAAAAAATACTTTACCTCATGAGGATACTCTAAATTATTATTTTGCTTTTTTAATGCACATACTTTGATTGATAAGGCGTCTTCAAATTTATCCTTAATTGCATTGATTAAATCTTGACTATATGTTGCTATCCCGCATTTGCGGGGAGGGAATGAAGTTAGAATGAGTATTTCATTATTTTTCATCTTGATTAATTACATTATTTAATAATTCTTCTATCAAATCATCAATGTTTACTGAGGCAACGGCTATTCGTTCATCTGCCGCACCGTAATAAATAAATAAGGTGTTGCCAAAAAGTGCCGTGCCCGTTGGGAAAACAACATTGTTAACTTCGCCCCTTTTCTCCCAAGTGTATTCAGGTGCAAACAAAGGATAGGGCAAACGGGCGATTACTTTGCCAGGATCTTCCAGATCGAGCAAAGCAGCTGCACATGCCGAATAAACTATTCCTGTTTCTGTTTCTTCGGCTCCATGATAAATTAATAACCAGCCTTTCTCGGTTTCAATGGGAGGACATCCGCTCCCTATATAATTTGACTCATGTTTGAAAACTGGATCCAATATAATTCTATCCTGGAAATTAAGAAAATAATCATCCCAAAATTCCTTTGTTAGATCAGAAATTTTATTTACTGAAACAATTTGGATGCCTGGGCGGATTCGGTGTAGAAATACAAGATTACCATTTATTCTTCTGGGAAAAAATACTACATTTTTATCCCAAATCAATAATCTTTTTTCTGGATCTGATTCCTGATAATAAAACTTCTGGTTGCGATAATAACTTTCATTTACTTTTCCAGCAGTTTCTGCACGAAAAACAAATTCTGCATAGGTGATTGGAGGAACAATACATCCTAATTTTTTGAATTTCTTCAAATCTTTAGATGTTGCCAGGGCACCTCGTGCATTCATTCCATCATAACCAGTATAAGACATATAATAAGTATCTTCGATTTTCACTATTCTTGGATCTTCCACTCCCTGCGATTCAAAATCCAATTCCGGTACTATTATTGGTTTATCCCATCTTTCTGCTACGGTCAACGGACCATCAAGTCTTGCATAACCTATACTGGAACGATTGCCAGTTTGAACTGCACGGTAAAAAATATGAACACTCTCGCCCTCCTGCATTGCTGCAGGATTTAACACTCCCTCATTCTCAAACTCATTTTTCGTTTTCTGAAGAATAATTCCTTCTTTTTTAACTTTAATCATCTTATTCCACTGTTTAATGTTTAGTTTGCTTCCAAATCTTGTTGAATATTTTTATATTTTTGTGTTTAGTTTTATCCCTTGTGGTCATAAATTTCTCGAATGGTTTGCTGCCCTTTTGTGGTGCTACTTTTACGGGCAGAGGTTCACTTTTGGGTATTTCTTCCGCCTCGGCTCTCTTTTCAACAATATCACTGTCTGCCAACAGAAGTATTGGCTTTGCCGCAACTAAACTTTTACTGATGTCTTGTACATTTTTCAGTATTATTGGTACCGACGGGGATTCAATGGTTGCTTTCTTGTCAGTTTTCATTTTAGATTTAATCTTATTAGTTATGAAATAAGTTCTAATTCATTATTAACAAACATAAATCTAAAATTATGGAACAAATTATACAATTCAGGAAATATATTACATATTTCCCATATTGAAGTTTTATAATCAAATCAATCCGCGGTTACTCACCAATGATTTTTACAAGAACTCTCTTTCTGCGTTTACCATCAAATTCACCATAGAAAATTTGTTCCCAAGGACCAAAATCCAATTTACCATCTGTAATGGCTGCTGTAACTTCCCTGCCCATAATTTGCCTTTTGAGATGTGCGTCGGCATTATCTTCGTAACCATTGTGTTTGTACTGATTATAGGGCATTTCGGGGGCTAATTTTTCCAACCAATTCTCAAAATCACAATGCAAGCCCGATTCATCATCATTAATAAAAACAGATGCTGTGATATGCATGGCATTTACCAAAACGATACCTTCTTTTATTCCACTTTCGTATATGCACTGCTCCACCTCACTTGTTATATTTATGTAGGCTCTGCGGGTAGTAGTATTAAACCATAATTCTTTTCTGTAACTTTTCATTTGTGTACCCCTAATATTCTATTTAATTTAAAAATGGACTCATTTAAAATTAACTTATCAATAAGCGAGGATTTCTGTGTTGAATCATTTTGCAATAATTGATAAGCCTTACTGAATTTATTATCTGAAATCAGCACCGCCGCTAAAATAAAATTTTTCAAACCTTCTAAGTCAATATCTTCTGATATAAAGTCCGTCAATTCCATCACCCTTTTGTAATCACCCTTTTGCAAATAAATTTGCGCCATCCGGATTCTAAGGATGTCAATCTGCATTGGACTTAACTGAAAACTATCAGTTAATTTATCGAACAACTCCAAAGCTTTATCATTGTCACCCTTAGCAAAATATGTACTTGCAAGATGATATTTTAGAAAATCATTGGTACCGAAGTTCAATATTTCGTTCTCCAACATTTTAATATTTCTGTCGAACTTCCTGCTATCAGGTTGGCTGTAACCTGTGTGTATAATTTCAAAATCAGAGTCATAAATTACAAATCCATTGCCTATTATAGAAGATCGTATTTGTTCGTGAATCCTTCCTTCAAACATAATCCCCTTTTCCCTTCGGAACATTCTTGTATAGTGATGACTGCTACTTGTTTTGCCACCATCTAATATATTGATTATTTTAAAATTAATACCACCGATTAATGGGTTTGATATAATTTCGGTAAACTTATCAAGAGTAAATTCCGAAAGGAATTCATCAGAATCGAGCATCAATACCCATTCAGTTCTTATATGAGCAAGGGCGAAATTTCTTTGTGCAGCAAAATTATTGTCCCATTTTCTAAAATAAATTTCTGCACCCAGACGGCTGCACAAATTTTCAGTACCATCAGTTGAACCCGAATCGACCAACACAATTTGACGCGAAATTCTTTTCGCTGATAGAATGCACTTCTCTACTGTACTTATTGAATTATAAGCCAACAATAATACGCCAATTTTATCTTTTGCGAATGATTTATTTTTAATCATTAAGTTTTTTTGTTAAATTCCGATATATTAAAGTGTAAATGTATAAAATAAATGAATAATTTTGAATTTAAAAAAATAAGAAGCATAATAAATTTACAGGAAAAATTACAACCTAAGACCTATTTGGATAATTTAGCCGAATCGGGTTGGCTGGATATGTACCTCGATAATTATTCAAAGGAACGATTTACTAATGACAAAGAATACAAAGAAAGAGTTTTCGAATCCATGTACAATTATTCACCGGAGGTTAACGAAGATGTAGAAATTTACTTTTTGGAACAATTGTGCGAAAGCATGAGTTATTTTATCGAATATACAAAAGAATGCAGGAAACAAAAGCTATACGACCCGAAATAAAGGGATTGTTTGATACCATCAAACAACAAGCCGCTCTCTATACCGAATCATTCGATATGCTGGAGAGCCATAGGGAGTCGTATATGCAATTGGTTAAAGAAATTAACGAGTTGGCTGATGGTTTTACGCTGAAAATTAATCACGAAATTTTCAATTTAAAACAAAAATATGATAGCATAACCAAAATATTAACCATCGAGACAAACAAAACCTTAGAAAAATACTCTGAACTTAATGACCTGAAAAACTTGCAGGCTTCCTATGAATCTGCATTGACAAATATCAATTTGCTAATTGCCAACGTCGAGAAAAATGCCCTTACCCTGAAGCGTGACAGAGATGAGTTCTCAAGAGAAATTTCATATTTCAAAAATAAAGTTAATGAAGAAATTGAGCAAATTGCCAACTACAATCATGAATTATTGAAAGAATTGGTTGCAGTGGAATTTGCCAAAAAGGACGCAGAAAACCTTTCTAAGGTAAAATTACTCGAATCAAGAATTTTAAAATTAGAACAAAGCCTTTGGAATAATAACGACCTTGTTAATCGCGACTTAAATAAAATTTACAAGGATATGGATATTTTCAAAAGTGTACTAAGCACAATGAGCAAAGCCGATAATAGCAATTATACAAGGCAAATAGATATAATTTTCGATAATCTTTCCAAACTCGAACTTGCTTCCGCAAGTATCAACAATCAATTATATATGTTGCAAAACAAAATTAACAAGGAAGTTTCGGTATTCGACCAAAGGAATACCTTAGATACATCGTCCCAAACCATAACTGCATTTTTCGGAAAGGATTACGAGCAAGAATACAAAAAACTTACCAACAGATTGATAGCCCTCGAGAATTTGTGCTCTGGTTTATCTACCAAGAATACTACACTTATTATCACGGCATATTCTTCAATTGCAATAGCACTGCTTAGCATTTTATTAGCTTTTGTTCTTTAACAATTCGAGAAAGTATTCTTAAATTCCTTTATTTAATTTACCATTTGTTATATTTGTCATTGGTGATTAATAACAATTATTTATATTTTTGTATCATTTAAAATTGGAACAAAATGAATATTAATTCCTCGATAGGAATTTTCGATTCAGGGCTTGGCGGATTGAGTGTACTAAAACAATTCATACGCTTTCTGCCCAATGAATCATATATATATATCGGCGATACTGCCCGAGTGCCCTACGGCAATAAGTCACCCGAAACTGTTGCCAAATATGCGGCAGAATGTACCGAATTTCTATTAAAAAGAGATGTGAAGCTAATAGTTGCAGCTTGCAACACAGTTTCATCAGTTGCATTGGATACTGTAATTAATGTAGCTGGCGACGTTCCCGTTGTCGGAATGATAAAGCCCGGTGCCAATGCCGCTCTACGTGCCACTATTAATAATAAAATCGGTATAATTGGCACCAGAGCAACCATTGCCAGCAAGTCATATCAAAATGAAATCGAGAAAATAAGCAATGTGAAAACCGTTAGCAGCTATCCCCAAGCCTGTCCTTTATTCGTACCATTTGTAGAGGAAGGATTGCAAAATTCACCTGCTGCCAAAATACTTGAAGAAGATTATATATGCAAACTAAGGAATGAAGGCATTGACACTTTAATTTTAGCATGCACTCACTACCCTCTATTATCGCACTTAATACAAGAAATTATGCCTGGTATCAATCTGATTGATTCTGGTGAACATGCTTCAGTTAGCTCTCTACGCTTACTTGCCGAATTAAAATTATTGCGAGATGAATCCGAAAAATTTATTGATAAACCGGATATTAAATTCTATGTGAGCGATTTACCTCAAAATTTCTATCAACAGGCACAATCATTCCTTGGATTTGATGTGGGTACTCCGGAATTAATAGTTCTCTAAAATTTATAATTAACTGTTTAATAAAATGGAAATACATTATATTATAAAGGGTTTGCTGGGAATAGCAAAAAAAGTAAGCGACATTTCCAGAGCTGAAATCTCCGCAAAATTCGGAATAAATTCATTTTGCGATATAGATGGATTTAAGTCTAAACCCAAATTAGTAAACATAATAAAAGCAAGCAGGAAAATATGATATACGGTATTGGCACTGATATTGTGGAAACCGATAGAATCAAAAATGCCATAGATAACTATGGTAGTAGATTCATAAATCGAATATTTACACCAGAGGAACAACTCTATTGCGAGACCTTTAATAATACGAAGTATGTTCATTATGCGGCAAGATTCGCTGCAAAAGAATCCTTTAGCAAAGCTATTGGCACTGGAATTACGGGTGATTTTAAAATGTTGGAAATATCGGTTGCCAACTTCTCGTCTGGCAAACCATATATCATTCTATCCGGGGGATTGTTGGAAAAGTATGGTCATTTGAATATTCATATCTCATTGTCGCATACCGATAACAACAGCCTTGCTTATGTAATTTTAGAACAAAGTATTAAATAGGTAACTATTAGGATAATGCTATGAAACTATCTAACGATACAATTAAAGTAATGGAATTTCTCGATAATTTTTCTGATAATAATATCAGAAAACGAAGCGACGTTGGGCTGATATTCGAAATTTGCGCCAGCTTTAATCTTCACGAAATTCTCAATAGATTCATTTTTACTTCCAAATCTGTATGGAAATTATCCCGCTCTCTTAAAAATTCTTCTCCCGAACAACAGGGCTCCGACTTACTGAAAACTGAACTTGGACGTCAAATTGATGATATGAAAAAACTACTCTCTCAAATTATTGATTATTCCGACGAACCCCAAAGCTCAGAACGTTTTGCAAATATATATTTCCAATTGACTTCTGGTTCGCTCAAAAATCTTACTGACTTAGCCCATGATTTTGCTATCGTAAAAGACCTGCAATCCCAAAAATATGGGAAATAATTAGCAGTTTGTATTCGTCGCGATAAATATATTGTGCAAATTGCCAATAATTGATTATATTGTACTTAGGATGGTAGGGTATATATGATAGAGTTATCCAAAGTGAATGAAAAGACTCAAAATCCGTACAATTACGGTATAGGGGATTCATTTGGGAAAAATGCAAAACAAAAAACTGAATATAATATACAAAGCGAATCCAAATCCACCATCAAATCTGCTACTGACACTTTATCACTAAGCGGGGATAAACTTTCTAATCAGGAATTGAGTGAAGTTAATCAACTGAAATTAATAGATACCAAAGTGCGTGCCCACGAACAAGCACATTTGGCAGCAGGTTCGGGCTTGGTAAGAGGTGGTGCCAGCTTCCAATATAGCAAAGGTCCAGACGGCAAACAATATGCAGTCGCTGGCGAGGTTCAAATAGACGCATCGCCCGTACCTGACGACCCCGAAGCTACCATCCAAAAAATGCAACAGGTACGACGGGCTGCACTTGCCCCTTCCGACCCTTCGCCGCAAGACCGTAAAGTAGCCTCAAGTGCCACTCAAATTGAAACAAGTGCTGCAATGGAACTATCACTTCAGAAATTTAGCAATAAAACTGAAGCCTTCACAAACCCATTTACAAGCGTGTATTCCATCAATAGCACATATCAGCCCTCTGACCCGAAAATTTTTAATCAATTTGCATAAACATCTACAATAATTTTTCAAATTAGTTGTATATGCAACTAATTATGCACAATTTTGATGAATTAAATAATTCAGTAGGTTTTTACATTGGATTTACAGCCAGTGCAATAAAAAATGAACTGATAAAAAGACTATCCGAAAAAGGGCACGATATCACCCATGCCCAATGGATGATACTTATGATGCTTTGGGCTAAGGACGGCAGAAATCAGAACGAACTAACAGGATTGATGTATAAGGAAAAAACGACAATTACACGTGTAATTGAAGTAATGGAACGAAGAGGATTGATATTTCGTGAGGTTGACCCCAACGACAAGAGAAATAAAATTTGTTACTTGACTGAACAAAGCAATGAATTAAAGGATAAAGTTATACCCGAAGTAATTAATTTGAATGTACAGGCAGCCCAAAACATAAGCAATGAAGAACTTGCACATTTCAAATCAATATTAAAGAAAATCCTTGCAAATATAAATTTCAATAATAGCAAATTAAAGAATTGTTAAATAATTGTAAAAAATAAAATGAATAGAAAACTAATTATTAGCATTGGTGGTTTTATACTACTTGTAGTGGCAGCCCTTATCATATTTAAAATAATGACCTCATCTAAAAAGAAAGAAGCTCAGGTAAAAGACTTTTTGGCGGTTAAATATGTGGAAACCGAGCCCGTGATATACAAGGACTATAATGCCGATATAAGCGTTACAGGTAGATTAATTGCCGATCAAAGTATAGACATCTACTCCGAAGTAAGCGGCATCATGGATTTGTCCTCTAACAAATTCAAAGTTGGAAATAGTTTCAAAAAAGGTCAAACAATAATCAAAATTATTGATGACGAAACCCGCCTCACTTATTTATCACAAAAAAGTGAATTTCTAAGTTTACTAACTTCCATTATGTCCGATATTAAAATTGATTACCCCGAATCTTTTGATAAATGGAACCGCTATCTTTCCAAATACTCAATAGAATCACCCATAGCCGACCTTCCCATACCTGCCAATGATAAAGAAAAATTTTTTATAGCTTCCCGCAAAGTATTCCAATCCTATTACAATCTAAAAAATATGGAAGTAAAACTTAGCAAATATACAATTCCAGCACCAGTAAATGGCACTGTAATAGAGAGCTTGGTAGAATCAGGAACATTAATCCGCCTTAATCAAAAATTAGGAAGATTATCCAATTCGGGAACTTATGAACTTGAACTAACCCTTAGCCCCGATAATGCAGAATTTGTAAAAGTTGGCTCAACCCTTACAGCTGTTGCCGAAGAAAACGGGAAACAATTTCAGGGAAGAATTATCAGAATCAGCAGAGCTATAGACCCCGCCACTCAGACTATCAAAGCCTACGCATCACTTAATTCAAACGATTTATATGATGGAATGTATATGAAGGCAAATATAAAGGGCGACATACTTAGAAATGTAATTAGCATTAACAGAAAAGCTATCGTTAACAATCAGTACGTTTATTTGAATACAGACAACAAATTAGATAGAAAGACTATTGAAATTGTTAAACTTGGAGATAATATTGCTTACATCAGGGGATTAAACAACGGCGACGAAATAATAAACGATGCAATAGCTGATGCTGTGATTGGCATGAAAGTCGAATCAATTAAAAAGTAAATGAAAATATGAAACCACTACTAACATTCTTTATAAAATATCCTACTTGGGCAACTGTTGTCAAAATCATGATAATGGTATTTGGATTTATTGCTCTTATGAACATGAAAACTTCATTCTTTCCCGAATTAGAGCCAAATATCATCAATATATCAATTGTTTACCCAGGGGCTTCACCCGAAGAAATAGAAGAAGGCGTTCTTCAAAAAATTGAAGACAATTTGAAAGGCGTACAGGGAATTGACCGAATTAATTCCGTTTCAAGAGAAAATGTAGGTTCTCTAACAATAGAAGTTATCCGAAAATTCAGTACCGACGAAGTACTCGATGACGTAAAAAATGCTGTGGATCGTATCAGCTCGTTTCCTGCGGGAATGGAGCCTGTGGTTGTTGCCAAATCAAATGGCGCCGAATTTGCAATCAGTTTTGCTATTTATGGCTCCGATGATTTATATACATTAAAGCACTTAGGGAAAAAAGTAGAAAATGATATAAGAGCTATCCCGGGAATTTCCCAATTATCCATAACCGGATATCCACGTGAAGAAATAGTTGCTTATGTAAAAGAAACTGAATTGCGAAAATATCAACTAAAATTCGATGATGTGGCAAAGGCAATTAGAACAGCTAATATAGAGGTCACCTCTGGCTCGATTAAATTGAATACTGAAGAAATGCTAATAAGAGTTCAGCAAAAAAATTATTATGCTGAAAATATGCAAAACATTGTAGTGAAAGCCATGCCTGATGGGAAAATTGTCAGATTGAGCGAAGTTGCTAAAGTTATCAATACTTGGGAGGAAACTCCCCAGAAAACTTTTGTTAATGGCAAAAGAGCAGTCCTATTTACAGTTCAGAAAGTATTCGGTGAAAATATATTGGAAATTACCGACAGCATAAAAGAATATATTGCTAATTTTAACAAGAACAATGATTTAGTAGAAGCAGAAGTTTTAGACGATTTTACATTCGTTCTTCGTCAGAGAATTAACACTCTACTTATTAATGGTACTCAAGGTGCTTTACTTGTTGTATTGTCGCTGGCATTATTTCTGAATTTAAGATTATCTTTCTGGGTGGCACTATCTATTCCGTTTTCATTTATGGGAACATTCCTGGTAGCTTACCTTTCTGGTATTACAATCAACGTTGTTTCACTTTTTGGCAGCATTATAGTAGTTGGTATCTTGGTGGACGATGGAATTGTAATCTCGAAGCAAATCTTCCAGAATTATCAAAAGGGCGATAAACCTTTT
>CAYUZZ010000051.1:0-10576 GCA_964449505.1 uncultured Hyphomicrobiales bacterium
TTAATTTTATTTCATTGATTTACAGGGTTTTCTGAAGTCCGAATTAATAGTAAATAATTGGATTAAATGAGAATAACTGAAAGAAAATATTTAGACTCATTTACTAAGTCAATCGGACATGAGATCCCTACCCTTATTGAGAATTACGATTTTTCTGAGAATCGAGGTGGATTTGATTACATGACAAAATCTTCAGCCGTTTATTCTTCTAATATTGAGGGTAACAGTATCGACTTGAATTCTTATATGAATTATGAAATGAATAAGGACAAATTCAAAGTGGGAAAAGAGATTGAAGAAATAGAAGATTTGATAGAAGCGTATGGATTTGCACAGAACAATAAGCTTAACGAGAAAAATCTATTGAATTGTCATAAAATATTTTCAGACACTTTATTGATAAGAAGCAAAAGAGGAAAATATAGAATTGAAAAGGTTGGAGTTTTTGGAAAATCTGGATTGGCTTATATGGCTGTTGAACCAGAATTTGTAGAGCAAGAAATGAAAGTATTTTTTCAAGACATTAATGAATTAATTTCATCTGAACTTAACGAAATAGAAGTCTTTTATTATGCATCAATGATTCATTTACGATTAGCACATATTCACCCATTTAGAGATGAAAACGGTAGAGCTGCCAGATTAATTGAGAAATGGTTTGTTGCAGAGAAATTAGGAAGGGATTTTTGGAAAATGCCATCAGAAGAATATTATAAAAAGAACCAAGCTAAATACTATGAGACTATTAATCTTGGGGTCAACTTTTATGAGTTGAATTATGACAAATGTATTGGATTTCTGGAAATGTTACCTAATTGTCTGAAATAAAGCACGAAAGCACAACAATGTATATACAAAATAGGCGAGATAGTAGTAAATACAAGGGCAGTAATCCGCTTCAACATCATAACGGTTTGAAAAGTTTGAATCCAGCAATCGCCCATTTTGCATATACTAAACTTTATAGGGCATTTTAAAAAAGACGACACAGCAGCAATAAAATGGAATTAGAATTTGAAATAAACGACTTTAAAGTTTTATCAACTGGTGTTGACTGTGGACATCATTACTTATCGGCAATTGTTGATTTTAAAGGGAGCAAGAGAAATATGACTGTTATTTTCAAAAACAAGAATGACGAACAACAATTGACGCAACTAAAATTAATTAAAGTAAAAGGATTTGTACAGGATGAAGGCTCTCAGTTTCCTCTATCTCTTTTGGAGTCTGAGTTGATTAAATAAATTATAAAAAATGACAATTTCAGAATTACATATCAAATTAAAAGAAAATGGAATCAAAGAAGACCGATATTTTCTTCACGGACTTTTCGGCTCAACAGACCAACCATGATAAAATAGCACTAATAATTAGAAAAAAACAATATGGAATTGAGTATGAGACGTATTACAAAGAGCGTGACGAAAAACATTCGATAAGGATTTTTAATACAGAAAACGAAGCTTGTGAATATATTTACAAAAAACTCATTGACGAACAGACTTTTTTCAGAATTCAAAATATTGTTGGACTTTCAGGAATGACAGTAAATGAAAGACTTTGGGAAAGCGGATTAATGGACGAGTTTGACAGAGCCAAAAAGAAAGATAAAATGAGAGCAAAGGAAATATTACGATGGTTACGAGTTGACGAACCTACGATAGAAAAAATTGTAAGATAAAATGAATAAAAACGTCCTATAACAAATTAGGAATTAAGGCACAGTTGAGCCCCGAAAAAAGGCAGTAGGTTGCACACTTACTGCCTGCAGTTTCCCATAAGACAGCATTTTTTAAAACTTGTGATACGTTAGCGGACATGCAAAACTAATTTTTGAAATTCCTCTCTCCGCCTTTTTGCAATCGGAATACTATTCCCATTTTTCATTACAATAACAGCATTATTCCCTTTTTCGTACCTTACTATATGTTTTAAATTGATTAAGTGCGATTGATGTACCCTGAAAAAAGATAGATCTTCTAATAATTCATCAAAATATTTTAGTGTCTTTGAAGCAATAATATGTTTGCTGTCAGCTAAAAAAAAATGTGTATAACTTCCATCTGCCTTGCAATGAACAATGTCTTTTATTGATAAATAAAATATTTCTTTTTCAGTTGCTATGGTTAATTTTTTATTGTTGGATTCGACGGTGTTTTGTATTAAAACATTTATTTTTTCAGTTGAATCAGATGTTATTATTTCCGTTTTCAGGCGCTGCAAGGCTTCGTTTAGTTCTTCTTTGTCAATTGGCTTTAGCAAATAATCAAAAGCACTAAATTTGATAGCTTTGATTGCATACTTGTCATAAGCTGTTATAAAAATTATTTTAAAGTTGATCTTATCTATTGTTTTTAGTAAATCGAAAGCATTGCGATCCCTTAAAAGGATGTCTAAAAAGACTAAATCTGGTCGTAACTGTTCAATGGCTTGTTTGGCAAGGTCTATCGTTTCAAAATGCCCTATTACCTTTATTAATCCAGAGTGGTGTTCCAACAATTTCAGTAAACGATTGGTACAATGCTGTTCATCTTCTACAATTATAGTCCTTAACATGTTAAAATTTCAATTCCAATGGTAAAGATAGTTCAACTCTTAATCCCTCTGGCTTATCTTTAAAAATAATACTCCCATTTACATCTTTAAGTGTATTGATAATTTCAATACGTTGACGTGTAATTGTTAAGCCCATTGAGGATTCCTGAAAAATATCCTTGTTCTTCATGCCTATGCCATTGTCCTCCACTGCGCATATTAACTGCTGGTTGTTTTTAATTATCTCAACCAAGATATAACCGTCATCTTCTTTTTGGGAAATACCGTGCCAAATACTATTTTCAATTAAAGGCTGCAACAGCAACGAAGGTATTAATGTATTCTGAATGTCGATTTCATCATCAATTTTAAAATTGTAAGAAAGTTTATTTTTGAGCCTCAACGATTCAATCTCAATATATAATTTCAAAAGCTCAACATCCTCTTTTATGGTAATCCATTTTTTTTCTGAATTTTCCAGAATAGACCTTGTAAGCCTCGAAAATTTGACAAGGTATTCATCTGCTTTTTCAATATCATTTTTATCTAAGTAATCACTTATTGAGTTTAAAGAGTTGAATATAAAATGTGGGTTCATCTGAGATCGTAAGGCTTTTAGTTCTGTTTCGGCCATAGTTGCCTTAAAATTGGCAACTTCTTTTAGCCGCTGTTCATCTCGCTTCCTTTTATAAAGGAAATACCCGATTGCAGAGAACAATAAAAGTACAATACTTGCTATAATGACTGTGTTTTTTATATAGACTTGCCTTTTTATCTCTGCTTTTGCTAAAACATCTTGTTTTTCCAACTGATATTGCATCTCTTTTTTGGTTAGCGCTGCTTTTTTATCTTCGGTAAGAACACTATCGTAAAGGATGACATAATTTTGATATGCCAAAAGTGCAAGTTCATGCTTTTTTTGATATTCATAAACCTGATACAAAACATCCCATGCATCCGATTGCCATACAACAGCATCTATAAATTTTGCCATGGATAGAGCGCTATCTGCATAGATTTGAGCTTTATCAAAATACTTTTGAGCTAAACTAACTCTGGCAATACTGTTATAAGCGCTCGCTTCTATATATTTATTACCTATTTTTTCGGCTATTGTTGCAGCTTCCATGAAATGATTAATGGCAACGTCAAATTCTTTTTTGTGCCTGTAACTTATCCCAAGGTTATTTATAATGGCTGCCTGAAAAAACTCATTCTTTATTAATCGGGATAATTCTAAAGCTTTGCCAAAATATTCAATGGCAATATCCATATTCCTTGTTTCGTTTTTTACATTCCCAATATTAGTGTACCCCCTGATTATATTAGCGGTATCATTACTTTGGATTGCAGCATCCAAAACAATTTGGTAGTATTTTAAAGATTTATCGTAATCTTTTATATCGGCATAAATATTACCCAAGTTATTATGCAAATTGAGTGCTAAGGGCTCTATATTGGTTTCTTCTGAAATTCTTAAAGCTTCCAAAAAATAATTCAATGCTTTTTCAATATTATCCATGTTATAATAAATATTACCTTTCTGGCGTATAGCATAGGCTAATCCGGTTCTCCAATTTTGCTGTTCAGCAATAGTGATGCTTTCATCAATATATTTTAACGCTTCATCAGGAGCTTCATAAAGCAAGAGGTTCGACGCTTCGGTTAACAATTTCACTCGTATAGTGTCCTTCTGAATGTAGCTGGATAGCAGACTCAGGACAGAGTCTTTGCTTAATTCCTGAGAAAATACACTAAAGCAACTTAACAAAAGTAAGCCTGAGAGTATTATCGACAATTTTCTGTTTGAAAGCATAGAATACATTTTTAGAGTATATTTTCGGAAGCCAATCGGCTTACTATATCCGAATACAAATCGTTCATGCCCGAATACAAATCCTAAACTCTTCCTATCAGATTAATAATTAATTTTAAAGCTAAATAAAATCCTAATATAATTCATATATATGAAAACCATAGCAATCATTTCTTTTTTGGTAACTAAATTTCACGCAATATTAGCTAAAAGACTACCTCAATGTGTTGATTAAAAATAAATCACGAATACATTTAATAAATAAAATTTAATAATTATGAAATCATTGAAACATTTATTTGGACTGTTTTTATTACTTATTTCATGTAGTTTAAGCCACGCACAATTCAATCCTTATTCAGAGGAAGCAAAAATGTTAACCTTTGGTATAGGTGTCTCACGATGGGGGACCCCTATTTTTGCAAGGTACGAACATCCGATTGCAGACAACATTACCGTTGGAGGCACATTTTCCTATCAAACCGAAAAAGAAAGCTATTTCGGCTATAACTGGAAGCACAATATAATTGGCATTGCCGGAAGGGGCGATTATCATTTTAACGAACTATTGAAAGTAAACGATTCTTGGGATATTTACTCAGGGGCAGGATTGGGTTTTTATGTTTGGCACACCAAACTCGACGGAGGAATATATGACGATGGTTACGCAGGTGCTGGCTCTGGAGGGGTTGCTCTTGATTTTCATATAGGAGGGCGCTACTTCTTTAACGAAAAATTTGCTGTAAACTTGGAGTTAGGTGGCGGTACTATTATAAGCGCAGGCACAGTTGGGGTAACAATAGTGCTGTAAGTAAATTCTTTCATTAATTAAATGCCGAAAAAGGCAAAATATCTCATTTAGACATGTTAAAAATTATATATCCACTAATAATATTGGTAGTTAATATCGGCTTGGCATCGTCTCAAACCAATAATGCTAATGTAGAATTACTAACACAGAAAATTGGTACTGCAAAAGGAAAAAATAAGACATTTGAACAAAAGTTTGAGCAGAGCGATCAAATCCCAACTGTTTTTAAAATTACCATAAACGATGTTGAGCATGGTAATGAGATATGTATGATGGCAAATGCAATCGACATCAATCCGTCGCAGATTATATTTGAGCCCAAAAAAGATATTATAGAAATAAAGGCACAGATTACAGGTGGAAGAAAATTGATAAAAATCCTTGAAAACGGCAATTCCAAAGACTATATAAATAAAATTATTTTTTATTCTTCTGAAATTGAAGAAGCCAGGACGCTTAAAAATGCTTTAGAGGAATTTGTGAAAACCTCTCAAGAAAAAAATAAGCAGCAACAGGAAAAGGATTATAGTAAGCAGGATTTGCTTGAACTCATTCGATCTAATACAACGGAAGTAACAATTAATGACGACCGTTATAACCAGAAAATTGAGGTAGACGAAAATAACTCAAATATCATACACCTTCAACGAGAGGACTTAAGTAAAGGGACAAAGGAGCAATTTCAATTTAACCTGGCTGACCTTTATCAGAGCCAGATTGATTTTGAGACCCGAAGAAACCAGGTTTTTGTAAGTTTAAATACCAAAGCCGGAAACAAGCTGATTGGCTATACAAAAAATGGAGAAACGGGTAATTATACCAACAATACCGAAGTATTAATGCCCTCCATTGAAATTGCCCGTGAATATTCTGATAATTTAAAGCAATTAATAGAAATTGGAGAGAATGAGGAAACGACAGATTATTCAGGTTATGGTTATGCTGAATGTATAATTTTTCTACAGAAAAATATCGGGAAAGTGGATATCAACAAAGATACGTACGTGCAATCGTTTGAGACGAATACCGATAATAGCTATATATTTTCCATTACATCCCAGGATGTATCTAAAGGAGTGATTTATACTTATAAAGTGAATGCAGCCGACCTAAAGAAAGGGAAAACGCGGTTCGATTCCAAAAGTAATGCCGTAATAATAGAATTGGAAACCCAGGACAAGAGCAAACTTATCGGCGTTAGCAAAAATGGGGATATGGATAATTATATTAGCAGCTTTATTGTACAAGCCCCCGGGATTGAAAGTGCCCGGGCGCTGAGTGAAGTCTTTTCCCGGTTTAAAGAATTGGCGAGAGAAACAATAAACGATACTAATGCATTCAGCAATGACAATGAAGCCCGAACATTTATAAAAGGAGCTGTTTATGAATTGGTAATTAATACCGATACCTACGAGCAATCTATCGAAATTTCGGACGAGAACAACTGCTCTTACGTTTACGAAATAACCGATGTTTCTAAAAATGTAAATTATAGGTACGAAGTAAATTTACAGGATGTTGATGTTCATAAAGTTATAATGGACACTAATGGCCCCAGTGTTTATGTGGGAATAGAGACAAAGGGAAAAAAGAAATTGATCAAATCGTATAAAAACGGAGAAGTAGATAAGTTTATTTATCAGTTTACAATCCTTATGCCCGATATTGAGCAAGCCAGGAAGTTTGTTCCTGCTCTTAAAACCATGATAGCACGCTGCGAGTAACATTTTTCTTTCTAAAAGATATACAAATAAAGTAACCATTTAAAAATTAAGGTATGTACACTAAAAAATTGATTTTAGTTTTATTAATTATAGTAGTTGCTATAAATTTTACAAGTTGCGAAAAGGATGGGGACGACACATCGTCATCAGAAAATTATTTGAAAATAGGTAATAATGAATATGAGTTATGGGAAGGGCATATTGCGAATGAAGGAAAGGGTAGTCAGTACGAAGGTTATGAAACGGTTTTATCCTTGTATTCATATCAGGGCATTGAGTCTAAATCTGTTTTTATAGCCTTTGAAATGTACACAAATACCGGTTTAAGGCTTGACGATGGAAAATATACGTACAATGCCGAAAAGCCATACCAAATAGGATCAATTGGCGGTGGAGATTATGAAGAATGCACAATTGAGGGATGCAATGAAGCAGAGATAGCAGCAGGAGATATAACAGTTTCGAGAAACGGGAACACTTACACCATAACTATTAAGTGTGAAGATGAAAATGGAATAAAAATAACTGGTTTTTACAAAGGAACTCTTGCATATCTCGATTATCAGGGGCTGTAGATATCCAACAATCACACCTCGACATATAATATTCAACAACAATAACTTAAATCACAATAATTGTTAACTATTAAATTTTAAAAGCAATGAGAAAAATTCTAATTATCACACTAATTGCATTGTTTGGAATAAAAACTAATGCAACAATTGTTTACTTAAACAACAGTACTACTACTAATAATTCGCAGAGAATTTACAGAACTTTTGCAGAAGCCTACAACAAATGTTCCAATGGGGATACTATTTATGTTATTGGCTCAAACAATCATTATGGAGCAATAGGAATAAGCAAACCTATTACCATTATTGGTCCAGGTTATTTTTTAGATAAAAATCATGAAACACAGGTTAATAAAAAAGAGGCCGTTTTTGATGATATTTCTTTTCTTGAAGGTAGTGAAGGTAGCACCATTAAAGGGATATCCAATTCAAGAGGAACAGGTTCAGAACTTAACATATATACTAGCAATATAACAGTTGAAAACTGTTTCATTATCTGGTTTATCGCCATTAAACGAGGCGATGATGCGAATATTTCTAATATCACAATAAAAAAATGCTATTTTAAGTCAAGTTCCTATGCAAGCATTCGAAATAATAATGGGTACGATGGGATATGGTCAAATATTAATATAAGCAATAATATTATCCATAATGGAATTGAGGCACCAGATGGTTCAACCGGGATTATTAATGGAAATCTAATTGATGATAATTTCGATATTGGTGAAAGTTCCACTTTTGAAATTCACAACAACATTTTACTTGCCACATCCAGTAAAAACATAAGCATGCCACTACTGCCAAATGCCTCTATCACCCACAACCTTTCGGTTATTGACTATTTTGGAACAGACAATGGCAATATAGCTGGAGTTAGTGCAAGCAACCTGTTTCTCGGAAGTACTGGCACTAGTACCGATGGACAATACCAACTTGGTAAATCGAGTGATGCATTAGGTGCAGGAAAAAACGGAATTGATGCCGGTCCTTTCGGAGGTAACGATCCTTACCGCTTATCGGGATTACCAAATTTGCCCAATATCTATGAATTATCAACCGGAGGTTTTGTCTCGGGTGATGAAATGAAGGTTAGGTTAAAAATTAAACAATAACAGGATAAGTATGAAATGAATTTGATATTCATCAAGAGTTTCATGCAAATTCCTAAAAGAAAACTGTTACCATATGAAAAATCTGATTTTTATTTTTTTAATATGCTGTACAATTGGCACATACAGTCAGGAGATTAGTAAAATTGAATACAGTATCGACCAATTTGTGGCAGAAGGAAACGGAACTTCTGTCAATGTTTCGAGTACAAGCTCCCTCGATTCTGTTATAGATATTAATATATCAGGATTAGACGAAGGACTGCATACCATCTATTTTCGCAGCCAAAACTCAGACGGAAAATGGTCTTTGCCTATGCAAAGTTCATTTTACATCAGCAATCCTGATGTCTGTACCGTTGAAAAAATATTTTACAAATTTTTTAATGAATCGTATTCTGGCGAATGGAATGAATCGTTAGTTGTACCCACAAGAAAAAATGTTGATTCATTAATTTCTGTGTCAACAACAGGACTTGATATGGACGAGAAATATTCAATCGAGTTTTACGCTGTAAATACTTGCGGTACGAGGGGCTTTTCCACCTACCTAAACAACATTGATTTTATATCTAACAACAGTCCTGTTTCCCTTTTATCGGAACTGAATATCGACGTTATATCGGGAACTATTGTGCAAATATCAATGGATACGCTCTTTAGTGACAGTGACATCGCGTATGGCGATAGTCTTGTATTCAACTTAATTGATATAAGTAATGAGAGTTTGCAGGAATTTATGTCCTGGCCTTCAAATGACGTAATCGAATTTGCTCCTGTTTCCAATCATATTCAAACTTATACTTTCAATATTTCGGCAACAGATTTAGCAGGCGAAAATACCGTTGTAGCAATAATCCTTAACGTAAACAGCCCTACAGGTATCGAAAGAAAAGTTTTAACCGATATTGAAATATATCCTAATCCGGCCCGAGATAAGCTGCAAATAAAAAACCTCAACTACCTGGGAGAAGTTGTGGCTCAGATATTAAATCTACAGGGTGTTACTATTGCAGAACAAATAATAAGAAACTCTAAGGTTGATATTTCCAATCTTGGCCCGGGAATTTATATAATAAGATTTTCTTCAAAAGATGATATAGTAACGAAGCTGTTTATTAAAGAATAATACCAAAATAAGTCTCAATCTGAATTTTAAAAACGTTAAGGTACCGCTGCCTACTAAGAGTTATTAACATCTATAAAGAAAAAGGCTTTGAAAAAATTAATTTTCGGAATTACCGCATTAATTGGTTTTATCTTTTTAAATTGTGACAAAATCAACGATATTGACGCAAAATTTGATTCTGAATTAATATAAGGAACGTGGGTTGACAGTGAAGGTTGTGCACTCGGATATTTTGATTTTTACTCGCACAATTAGACTAAGTTTGGACTTTTCAGTAAAAATATTGAGAAATATGAACTTTTCAATTACAGACTTTTTGATAATCAAATAGCAATTTATTTTTTAGAAGATATTGCTACAAATTAAACAATACACAATTTAACTTTTCGCAATAAGGATACGATAGAAGTTAGTGATTTTTCTAAGTACTTAATGTCGGTTTTTGATATCCTTTGAATGATAAACAGTACAGGGGTTCTTTGAAGTATTGCAGGTTTTTGTGTTTGTTAAAGTTTTTCACAAGGCGATAATAACTTAAAATTGAGCTGTTTTCGTCGCTTTTCGTTCACATCCATATACCTTTCCCAGCCAGCGCCGGAAGCGCTGTACAGGAGTTTTTGGTTAATGATGTTGTTGTTTCAGAAAGAACCATGCAGGGGAGCGAATCCGAGGCAATACACTGATTGTATTCATGTGCCCTGTTTTACACACGGGGTATTTACATGGGTTAATACCAGTAAGGCGTTCAAACCGCTGCACAACGTAAGCGAGAAGTGGTGCATCCTATACATCTAGCGGTGGCTGCAAATGCCTGTGCAGACGAAATCAGGAGAACTGGTTGAGAAGCAAGGGAAAGGAACACCGCAGGGAGGTG
>CAYUZZ010000052.1:0-10558 GCA_964449505.1 uncultured Hyphomicrobiales bacterium
TCCCATCACCTTCGCAGTTTCGGGCATAAATTGCCATAATCCAACAGCACCTGCGGTAGAACGGGACATATATAATGCACTTTCAGCAACGGATAGGTACTTCAAGTCGTCGGGTACGCCTTCTTGTCGCAAGAATTGCTCGAACATAGGGAAATATCTACCGGAGCGTTTAATGTAAAGTATAATTTGTGCTGGTTGTTGCAACAGTAGGTAAAATTCTCTTTCGGCTCGTTCCCTTACTTCGGGGTCATTTAGCGGATACTTTGTATCACAAAAACTCAATTCATCAGGTAAATTCACTTCCGACAAATATTTGTAGTAATTTATATTAATATTTTCTTGGCTACGAAGTTGATTTTTATCGTTACACGAGGATATTAATACTGTGACTAAGATTAATAATATTTTATTCATCAGTATTGTTCTCCTATTTTGTAATCCATTATGTTGAAAGTTTGGTTGCAGAGTGCACGTTCCCTTTCTTCGTTTGTGGCTATCACAAGCGCCCCTTTACTTTGATATTGGTTTGTAATCAGGTCGTTCACTTTTCTGATTCCGTCTTCATCTAAATTTGAAGTTGGTTCATCAAGGAAAAGTATTAAAGGATTAATTTGTGATGCAAGAATAAATTTAAATCTTTGTTTCATTCCGGAGGAGAATCCTTTAATTTGGGAATATTTATGTTTAAGTAGTTTGAAAAGTTTCAAATCTTTATCTAATTTAGCTTCGTCAAATACAATGTTGCGGAGTGCGGCTACCACTTTGTAGTGTTCGTAAGGGTTAAATTCTTCGTACAAATTAACATAAGGTGCAACAAAAGAGTAATGTTTGTTCCATTTGCTTCTATCGATAATATTTCCACCTACTTTAAGTTCGATGTTACCTTTTCCAGAGCTTAATACTCCTGCTAAAATTTTTAGTAAAGTAGATTTACCGGAACCGTTATCTCCAATTAATCCAATTACATCGCCATTTTTAAAATTAATATTGAAATCAGAGAATATATTTACATTTTTTACGAAATTCTTGCTTAATCCATTAGCTTTTAATTCAAAATCTTCCATTTTATTTTCTTGTCACAGTAAATTTTCCAAAACTTTGTTTATCTTTGGTATGGACTCCGTAAAAGTAGATTCCATCTTGCAGATTATTTCCTATTTGGTCAAAGGTAAGAACTTTTTTTGTATTATAAACAGATATTTTTCCTTTTTCTGATACAATGGGCACCATATCAGTGCCATAAACTACCAGCAAGGCATCCTCGTAAACACGTGAATTATCGGGAGCTGGAAAGAATAGGTCACCATTTTCTGAAGGATTGAATGGATTAGGAAATGCAAAATTAATAGATGTACTTGGTTCGCTGGTCATTTCGAAATAATTGAAATTGATATTATTTTCATCGCAGTCCTCGAATAAATACTTTTGCAATTTGCTAAGATATATCGTATTGGAGGATTGCTCGTCGGATATTTGGAAATAGTAATCGCGGAAAATCTCGAATTGATTGTGTGCCGATACCAAGTCGGTATTAGTATAAATAACATCTAAAGTGTCGTCGCTTGTATTATTGTTATTCTTAATTTGGAATCTTACAGCCCCGATTTCCAATGGTTTGGTACCTCGCGATAAAGTAGCCGATGGTGGTGTATAATAAATTATTTTATCGAATTTGATTTCTGGTAAAGAATCGGCATCGGGGAAGTATTTTCCTTCTATAGCCCTACTACCTGTAAAGTATATCCATTCGGTCAATTTAGTTAACTCTGTGGCAAGATTTGTACCAGATTCAACTAAAGAACTGTCTAACGCATTATAAAGCTCGATTCCACTACCCAGCAATTGCCACATTCTTTTAAAAATATTATCGCCATAATTGAGGAGAAGATACTTGGCGAATATGGAAAAGCCATAGCCAGTCTGTGCGTCATCAACGCCGAAAGGATAAGATGATAGTGAAGAGAAAATATTTTTAACATACTGCTTGTAGTCGTTTATTTCTGGATAGAGGCGGATTTCCATCGAGACGGCACACATTTCCATAATAGTAATGGGTCCGGGTTCTGAAAGTCCATACATCATTTGAATGGCATGTTGAAATTCGTGAGCAGCAGTTATCTTAAGTGCACTAATACCAGTTTCATTGTAAGCGGGAAATGCATTTCCATTGACTGGTCTTACCGAATCGGTAGCACTAAAATCATTATCGATAACTATAAAACTGTATGTTTTGATGTAGGGTTGGTAATTTATTAAATCAGATTCGGTGAACATAGTTAGCCCATATAGCCCTCCACGATCGTAGGGTTGCTCTCCCGGAGCATCGCTATTTCCCAAGTCCCATATATAAATATCATAATGGTCGCTACCTCTGCCGCCACGGTCTGGAATTGGCGAGATGTATCCAATTTGTTGAACTTGTACCTGAAATGCAATTTCAAAGTAATATGCAACAGAATCGATATAATCGGGTGTGCCATTGTTATCAGCATCAAGCATTGAAGGTGCATTATAGCCAGTGGTATCGTAATGAATTTTAAACAGATTGCTGGCAGAGATGAATGATTTGTGACTGATATTGGGCAAATCATTTTCATTTAGTTTGATAGAGCGAAGTAAGGCATCTTTTTTCTTTGTGTCAAAATTAATATCAAAGCCACATTTCTGATTAGCATGGATATGCTCTTTTGCTGCGACATAATATTGGATATAAAGAAAAATAGACAATATACCTAATACTATCTTATATTTATTGATAGGTAACATTTTTGTAATTGACTATCTGAACATTTCTTTTATCATACCCCAAGTGCGACGAATGCTACTTGGTTTGTGTGCTACGTATGCTTCGTCAGTAAATGATGTACTGTTATCTTTGTAAACCACTTTAATTCTGTATGAATAGATACTTTGGGATTTTAAGTCAGGATTACTACCGCCATCTTGTTTCATAAAGGCTTCCTCGTCTAAGTAGGAGTAAGTAGAAGACTTGCCCTGTGAAAGTTTTTGGTGAATTTTTTTGAAATTATTATCAGCCGTAGAACGCTCAATTTCGAAAAGTTTCACGTTGGATTCGTTATCGGTAGCCCATTTTACAGTAACAAAATCACCGCCCGATTCAGCCGAGAATGATTTGACCACTCCGTCGCTTGCAAACACCAAAGCAATTGCCGATAGAACAAATAATATAACAAATATTAATCTTTTCATATTACAAATCTAAGTAATATATTTAAAACAAACAAAATAAAACTATGCTAACGACGCAAAAATGTACAGAAATTGTAAAAAAAGGAGGTATCTGCAAAAGTTTAGTCAATCTCCCAAAAAAACTAACTTTAAATAGATACCTCCGAAATTTTTTATCAAAAAGCATTCCACTTTTATATATATTACGTAATGGAGTGGAATTAAGTTACAAAAAAATTAATTCCATTAAAATTGATTAACTTTTAGTTTAAATTATTTTTTAATGATATTACCATAAATTATATCTTCACCGCAACGAAGAATAATAGTATATGCTCCACTACTTACGTTGGAAATATTTAATGTAGTGTTTTGCGTTGAAAAATTTCTGGTTTCATTAATTACTTTTTTCCCATTTAAATCGTATATTTCAATAAATAGTTGATTCTCTGTGTCAAATTCAGAAATTATATTTAACACATTATCAGCCGGAACAGGATAAAAAATTGCAAATCCGCTTCCATTTTGGCTGTTTACTAAATTATCTTGATATGTTCCCTCTTTAGATAGTGGGCTTACATAAACAATGACTCTTTTGTTTGCGGAATAACAACCATTGGCGTCCTGAATGGTAAGATAATATTTATTGAAACCTAATGCTGGTATTACGTCGGTTGGATCAATAATTACATTGCCAGACTGATTTGTCCAAATGTAGTTAAAAGGCATTGTGCCTGTTACTCCCGTAGGCAATGTTGTAAGGTCTAATGAAGTATTCTTGGGATGGCGAACAGAAACGGGCAGAGAAAAAGTGGCAACTGAATTAACAACTACATTCATAGTCCCTGTTGCAGAAAGTCCTGTTTGGTTATCGCTAATTTTCAGTGTAAAAGTTCGGGAAGAAATAGGGCTTAAATAATATGGATTTTCGCTATTGGCATTATTTAATAAACTGGGGTAAGACCATTCGTACTGATAGTCGCCAGAACCATAAAGAACAGAGTTGTCAACACCATATTCATCGATATTAGCCAGTTGTATTGGATTTAATTTACAGGCACTTTTGTTGCTTAGATTGACCTCTGGTGCCATAATAACTTGGAAAAATGATACACTGCCGCTAATTTCGTTTGCCACAATCATTAAATTATGATTATTAGGCGATATTGATGCAGGTATAAATTTTATGCTTTCGGGACCCAAGTCACCAAGCTGAACCAAGTCTTCGGGCGTAGGTGAGCTGGGGAATGGAATTTCTAAATTTCTATGATTAAAATAATTGACAAAATATGGTGCTGCTGGATTACTAATGTTGTAAACCATTACTCCGCCGATTCTTTCGAGAGCGATGAATGCATATAATTGGTCTTTAATTTTTTCAACAATTACTGATTCGGGCTCTGGTCCTTTGTTATCACTTCTGTTTTCAAAAGTGTTGTTTGTATGACCTGAATTAAACTTGGTTGGGTATCTTTCTGCGGTAATTTTCTCGAACTCGCTACCGCTGTCGTAAATTAAATTGCAATTTATATCGAAAATTGAAAATGACCTTCCCCCAAAGGCATATAGTGAGTCGTAAATACCATCTTTATCGTTATCCCCCATAGAAGTAGATACAGTAAGTCTTCCGAGATTAGCATCTTTTTGTAAAGTTGCAGCGTCTGGGAATAAAAGTGGATTTAAATTAAGATTTTTTACCCTTGCTTCTTCATCATATCCGCTATAAGCTCTCGAGTCACCTTCGTTGGCAGTAATAATATATGTGTTTCCATTGTATTCAAAATTGCTTAAACCGTCAGGCATAAACATACCAAAGACAGGCCAATTTTTAATATTAATTGCTTTGTCCTTGTCGCTGGGGTCTATTTCATTACCTATTAGATTATGATTTTTGTAGCCGAGTGGTTTAATTGATATAACCTTTGCCGTATGCAAATCAACTGTTGCAATGGCATTATTTTCTTGCAATGTAACATAAGCAAAGTGAGAGTTTTTCTCTATGGTGAGATATTCTGGCTCTATGTCTTGTGCGGCATTGGCGTTTGGACCGAATATCCTAATACCTTGAGCTCTAAGTTCATTTTCTAATCCAATAAATGATTTGAAATCTGCTGTTCTAACTGTTGCATTTGCCACTCCATTTCTCAAATCTATAATGGATACGGCACCCTCGGGGTCGATTGTATAATCGTCATTTGGTTCACCCTCGTTGCAAACAGCAACATAATTTCCATCTGGAGAGAAGGAAAGCATATCGGGCAGAGCGCCTACCATTAAGTGATTGAGGTAATCGCCATTGGAATTGAAGAAAATAACCTTACCATTGTCAGTTTTGGGATTTGACTCAACTGCAACAGCAACTAAGCCGTTATAAACGTCAACACTATTTGCAACATTTCCCCATTGGGATAAATCTATTTGTTTTTTTAGTAAAGGATTACTTGGATTATTGATGTCTAAAACCACCAATTTTGTGGAATTTGCATTAACCAAATATAACTGATTTGTTCCAGAATCGAATGCACAAATTTCGGCAGCAGAAACATCAAACAAACCTGTCTGATATGAGCTTAAGTACTTAAATGACATCAGCTCTACCGAATATGAATTTATTGATAATAGAAATAGGGCTATGAGTGAAAATAAAATCTTCATAAAATTAACTCCAAATATGATTGATAGTAATTGACAAAAATAACATTATGCCAGAGCTTAAAAAAATCAATTAAGTGTTAATATTCAATGACTTATGTTAATTTATCTTAATATAAATTAACTAAATATTAATGTATAAGGCTGATAAATTCACACTATTACAAAAACATAATATTTAATTGATTCATTTACAAGTTATTCTATTATTTTCTGCAATTTTTACGTCATAAAGCAATATATTTGTAAATTCTTTGAAAACAATAGATTAATAATATTATGGGATTTTTCTCCAAATTAAAGGAAAAATTTACTACACAAGTAGATAAAGTCAGCGAAAAAGTAAGTCAAGTAGTTACTCAAACCACCGAAGCCATTAAATTTAATAAAATTAAAGATGGATTGGAGAAAACACGTAATAATTTATTTGATAAATTCAAAAAAGTGCTGGGTGCTGGCAGAAAAATTGACGAGCAATTACTTCAGGAAGTGGAAGAAATATTGATTACTGCCGATATTGGGGTAAATACTTCCGCAAAAATTATGGAGCGGCTACGATTACGCGTAAAGAAAGAACGTTACGAAAATTCTGAAGATGTGTATAATATTCTAAAAGAAGAAATATATGACATATTGATTAAATCTCCATCATCGGAAAATGATAAAATATATAATATAGCAACAGAGAACAGACCCCATACTATTTTGGTAATTGGTGTAAATGGTGTGGGCAAAACCACTACAATTGGCAAATTAGCTCACAATTACAAAAGTGCTGGGTTGAACGTAATAATTGGTGCTGCGGATACTTTTAGGGCTGCTGCAAACGAGCAACTTGAAGTATGGGCAGAGCGGGCAGGGGTAGAAATTGTTCAGCAGAAACAAGGGGCAGACCCAGCTGCCGTCGCATTTGATACTTTAAAGTCGGCTATAAACAATAAAAAAGATGTTGTGATAATTGATACCGCTGGAAGGCTACACAATAAGGTGAATTTGATGCAAGAGCTTGAAAAGATAAACCGTGTACTTTCTAAATTAAAGCCCGGTGCACCTGATGATGTCTTTCTGGTTCTTGACGCAACCACCGGGCAGAATGCTATTCAACAAGCAAAAGAATTTTCTAAGGTAGCAAGAGTGACTGGTATTGTTCTCACAAAGTTAGATGGAACAGCGAAGGGAGGGGTAGTAATTCCAATTGCCGATGAATTAAAAATTCCTGTGCGATACATAGGTGTTGGCGAGAAAATAGACGATTTGCAGGCATTCGACCCAACTTATTTTGTTGAGGGTATTTTTGGTCTCGACGACAATATGGATTCTGATGAATAGAATTTTTTATTTTAATTAGTTTTAAGAATATTTATTTTTATTTTTTTATTACCAGCTATTTGGATTGAAATTTTTAGTGATGTGAAATTTGAATAAGCCCTCATTTGCTGATGCAAAATAAAAGCCTTTATCATAAACTTGTTTCTTTAACTCATCAGTTTATTGTACGGCACACATTATGCTCTAAACCTTTTTATCTGCATGCTCTGGAAAATATTCCTTGAACCTTTCAAATTCTTTTAATAGCTGTTCAATAGCTAATTCTGATAAAGTTGCTTTGATTTCGATAATATAAACTTCGTTTTTTGGGCTGTTGGAATATGCAAGTACATCTAATTCGACTTAGCTGTTTCCTTTCTTTTTTTCAACATTTGGGGCAACAAACTCTACTTTGAAATGGTTTTCCAATTCAGAAGCAAGAGATGGATATGAAAGCCCTTCGGCAATTCCTCCAACTGAATTACCTATACCACTAATTACTGTACCGAGTTTCTTTATCATCTTTTCGATTGCTTGAAACTTTGCATCAGTAGCTTGGAATTTTTAATCAGTTTCCCTAAAAAGTTCTCTTCAATATTAATGCTCTTACTTTATTTTGGATAATAAATTTTGCATTATTATTCTACATTTAATGTGGTATTAATTATAAATAAAACCAATGATTGAAATTTAATATCAACAATAATAAAAGAGAAAATTAAATCCTCATCAATATATGAAATTGAATATTCGTTTATTCTGGCTTCATTTATTGCCTCTGCTACTATGAAAGAGTCACAGATATTATATAATTCAGAATTAAAAGATTTTAGGGTATCGCCTTGTAAAGTACTATATCGACTTCAGATTTTAGGGTATCGCCTTGTAAAGTACTATATCGACTTCAGATTTTACACCATTATCATCAGTTAGCTCTACTTTGCCGACCATTTGTGTATTATTGGCAGAAATTTCACCCTCAAAATAAAAACTTGATTCAGATAAAAGTTTAATTTTTATTTCAGGTTTTTTGTAAGTATATTCGGCAGTTCCGCTTTTTCTGTAAGCAGTTCTTTGGGTCATATTGCCTTGAATGATATATTTAATTACATCTAATTGCATATTTGCCTTGTAAACATTGTCGCCATTTGTAAATACTGCTGAATAAATCAAAGAGTCGTTCCCCGAAATATATTCACCTTTCCAATTGCCCAGTAATTCTGTTTCAACCGATGGTGTGGTAGAATTGTCATCGCTGCAGGAAATTAGCGATACAAAAGCGAGGAATAAAATGCATAAGAAAAATTTCATTTTAGAGGTCCTTATTATTTGATAAATCAATAAATTCATTCTCATTTAAAATTGTTACACCCAGACTTTCCGCTTTTTTGAGCTTAGTTCCTGGCTTGCTACCAACTACTACATAGTTGGTATTTTTACTTACAGAGCCGGATTCTTTGCCACCAAGAGTTTCGATTAATTCTACTGCCTGGCTTCGAGAATAATTGTCCAATTCGCCCGTAAAAACGAAGGTCATGCCCAACAAAGGAAGCAGAGATTTGTCTATATCCTTGTTTTCATTTACTGGGTTAATGCCAAAGTCCTTTAATCTGCAAACAAGCTTCATGTTTGCTTCATCCTGAAAGAACATCACAATTGATTGTGCTGTTTTTTCACCCACATCTGCAATTTCATTTAATTGTTCGTAATTGAGCGAAGCAAGTTCATCGAGGTCTTTTACAACATTTGCTAAACTTTTGGAACCACCCTGCCCCACGTACCTTATTCCAAGAGCGAATATTAATTTTTCCAAGGGTCTGGTTTTACTATTCTCTATAGCCTCCAAAATATTGGATATGGATTTACTTCCAAAATTACCAAGATTGCTTAGCTCATCTCTTTTATTGTTTAGCTGATATAGATCTGCCACATCGTTAATAATTCCACTGCTAACAAGTCTGTCTATAACTTTTTCGCCTAATCCTTCAATATCCATGGCATCGCGGGAAACGAAATGTTCGATTTTTTTTCGCTGTTGCCATGGGCAAAGTGTAGATACGCAATAAGTGTTTGCTTCATTATCGTATTTTACTAATTTAGTTTTGTGCTCGCATGGACAATACTCTGGTATTTGATACGGTAGTGATATCTCATCTCTTAATTGTGTGTTTACCCATACGATTTTGGGTATAATATCTCCACCTTTTTCTATTATCACTGAATCGCCAATTCTAATATCGAGTTCCTGCAGGTAAACGAAATTATTAAGTGTTGCCCTGCTAACAGTGGTGCCTGCCAACAGTGTTGGGTCGAGTTCTGCTACTGGTGTAATGGCACCAGTTCTTCCCACCTGAATACGTATATCTCTAACATAAGTTTCTGCCCTTTCGGCTTCGTACTTAAATGCAATTGCCCACCTTGGTGACCTTGCAACAGTACCGAGTTGCTCCTGCTGTCGGAGCGAGTTAACTTTAATAACAATGCCGTCTGTCTGAAAATGCAAATTTCTTCTATTGATTGCCCAAAAATCAATAAACTCGAAAATTTCATCAATATTGCAACAAACTTTGTAAGCGGGATTAACTGGAAAGCCAATTGCTTTGATTAATTCAAGATTTTGATAATGGGTTTGATTTATATAGTTATCACTTAGCAGATAGTAAGCAAACATTCTCACTTTTCTTTGAGATACAATTTTTGAGTCGAGTAACTTGAGTGTGCCTGCTGTGGTATTTCTTGGATTCGCATATAATTTCTCGCCGTTATCTTCCCGTTCCAAATTAATATTTTGGAAATCATGATTACTAATATATGCTTCACCACGGATTTCAAAATTTGAAAGGTCCAAGTCAGGGAATTTGCTTATATCCACCGAAAGAGGCAATCCTTTGATAGTTCTAATATTCTGAGTAATGTCATCACCACTAATTCCGTCGCCACGGGTGGTACCTTGCAGAAGCATTCCATTCTGATATTTTGCGCTGATTGCAACACCATCAATTTTCAATTCAGTTACAAATTCGATTTGTTCATTAGGAAGTAATTTTTGAACTTTATTGATAAAATCTTTTACTTCGTCGATTGAATAAGTGTTGGAGAGGGAGAGCATAGGTTTATTATGTATTACGGTAACAAACTCTTTGATAGGTTCACCGCCTACTTTTTGCGTTGGCGAATCGGCAACTTTCAACTCTGGATAAGCTAACTCCAAATCTACAAGTTGCTTGTACAGGGTATCAAACTCGCGGTCATTAATACTCGGCTCTGCCAAAACATAATAATTATAATCGTGAGTACGAATTTCGTTCCTAAGTTTCTCAGCTAAGACTAAAATTTCTTTTTCAATCATATTATAATAACTAATTTGGTTCGTTACTTAAATATTAAATAAACAAAACGTAATAAATTA
>CAYUZZ010000053.1:0-10437 GCA_964449505.1 uncultured Hyphomicrobiales bacterium
TTGGAAAGGGAAATAAAGAGAGAGTTGTTCCATTGAGCTCATCTTTTTTGAAAATTTACAAAATTTATTGTAAACAATTGTCAGCCTGTTTTGTAAACAAAAAAGATATTCCATTGTTTATAAACAAAAAATATGATAGATTAAGTCCTGCGATGGCTTATAAAATTGTACATCAAAGAATGAGTGGTTTTACTGAAAGCAGCAAGAAGAGTCCACACGTCCTTCGCCATTCATTTGCTACCCACTTGCTTGATAATGGAGCAGATATAAGAAGTGTAGGGGAGATGCTTGGACATTCTTCACTATCCACGACTCAAGTATATACACATGTGTCAATAGAAAGATTGAAAGATGCATATAAAAAAGCACATCCAAAAGCATAGTAATTCGTTAATGTATGTTTAGAGTTAAGTTGGAAAAATAATGTCGAAATAAAAAGTATCTGTTATTGGCGTAGGACATTTGGGTAGCATACATGCCCGCTTATGGGCACAAAATCCAGAAGTTGAATTAGTTGGGGTTAGGGATATCATATCAGAACGTTCCCAAAAAATTGCAGAAGAACTTAATTGCCTTTCTTTCGATAGTCTCGAATCTACTATTAAAAATTCTGATGCAGTAACAGTAGCCGTTCCAACAAGTCTTCACTGGGAAATATCTAAAGCATTTATTAAAGAAGGAAGGCACTGTCTAATCGAAAAGCCCATAACCAACTCTTACTCCGAAGCTCTTGATTTGATTGAATCAGCCAAGTTGAAAGATGTAGTAATTCAGGTAGGGCATGTTGAGAGGTTTAATCCAGTTATTAAGGCAATAAAACCCTACACGATTAATCCCTTGTTTATCGAGTCTCACAGATTAGGTCAATTTAAACCAAGAGCAAGAGATGTTTCTGTCATCCACGACCTTATGATTCACGATATTGATATTATCCTTTGGCTTGCAAAATCAAAAATTTCATCAATTGATGCAAGCGGCGTATCGGTTTTGAGTGACAGTATTGATATTGCGAATGCAAGATTAAAGTTTGAGAATGGTTTGGTTGCGAACATTACTGCTTCGAGAATTTCGGCAAATCCAATGAGAAAGATGAGAATTTTTCAGAAAGATGCTTATATTTCACTCGATTTCCAAGAACATTATGTGGAAGTATATAAAATTTACGACGAAGGACAATCCTCTACAGAGGGTGTTCCTGCAACCATGCTTGGTTCGATTGAAACAGGGGTAAGAAACAGAAATATATATTTTGAAAAACCAAATGTTGATTCAATTAATGCTATTTCAGAAGAACAAATAGCATTTGTGTCTGCTATTAATCAGCATACTCCAATAGCAGTTAATGCTACTGAAGCTGCTGAAGCATTGAGGGTAGCAGGAGAAATAATCCGTCAAATTGAATGATGTTACAATTGATGTTTAATAATTTAAACTATAAAGCTAATTTTAAAATATTAACCATATCATTAAAATCAATTTGCTTAATTTTACCGACCAACCCCTGTTGAGATGCATTCTTGGCAATAGCTATAATATTAGGTTCGCCGATACCAATATCGCTAAGTTTGGTGGGGGCTTTCCAGAGTTTAAGTTTATTGGTGAAAGCTTCAATACTTTCATCAATAGAATTTACACCCCAAATATTTTTTGCCCATCTTTCAAATATTTCTGGCTTTAAATGGCTAACATATTTTATCCAAGCAGGAAAAAGAACAGCCAAACCTTCTGCATGGGCTACATTGGGGAATAATGCACTAATGCCATGTTCGATTCTGTGCACAACCCACTCACCACCTCTCATGGAGCATGAAGTAAGTCCTGATAACGCCAACGCAGCTGCCCATGCAAAATCTGCACGTGCATCATAATTTTGTTCATCAACTTGCAACTTATCAATAGATTTAATGACAGTATTTATGAGAGCCTCATTTATTGACAGGGTGGTTTCTTCGTTTATTCCGCCAAAGTAATTCTCCATAACATGAGATATAGCATCAACTCCACCATTTATGCTTTGTCTCCATGGAAGTGACATTTGTACTGAAGGATCAATTATTGATACTTTAGGGTAGGTATGTGCCGAGCCGAATGCCCATTTTTTCCGGTCGGCTTCATTAGTTAAGACCGAGAATGAGTTCATTTCCGAGCCAGTAGCAGAAATAGTTTGGATTACAAACAGTGGCAGTGCCCGTGTAATATTTGCCTTACCATCATACAAATCCCAAATATTATTTTGATAGTAGGCTGCGCAAAGGGCTTTGGATTCGTCAATTACACTACCACCGCCAACTGCAAGAATTGCTTCAGCATTATGTTCTTTCAAAATCTGCATTGCCTTGTGGGCATGCGATAAAATTGGGTTTGCTTGAACACCCCAACACTCCACCCAACCGATATTATGTTCGGTTAAAGAAGCAATTGCAGTATCATATACTCCATTCTTCTTTATAGAGCCACCACCTGCAAGTAAAAGTACTTTTTTAATTCCGTAATTGGAAATTTCCTCACCAATTTGATTTATTGTGCCTTTACCAAATAATATTTTTGTTGGATTCTGATATTTAAAGTTTTCCATTGTTTCCTAATTAATTTGTTTTACATTTCCTTCTAATTCTCTGAAATCAATTTCAGAGCCTAAAGCACTATGGGGAATCAGGTACACTGCTATTAATACAATCGATGCTATCACAGCCCAATATTTAGCGTTAGGGTTTTTACGTATTTGCCATAGAGCAATTGCCCATGCAACAATACCCATCAAAGTTTTGTTATCTGTCAAATCCCCGAATTTAAGTAAATCAAAAGTACTGTTGGCAAGTGGCCAGCCAGTCCACAAAGCACCAAATGCATAGTATTGCACCAATGGTCCTAATATCAAGCCACCTATCACAAAACAAACTACAGTCCAAAGTGCTAATTTGTATGTATCGTCCCATTTAAATGCACCACTTACTGCAGCTCTTAATGAGATTACCATTGCAAGAAACATAAAAAATATATGCGGATAAAGAATGAAATCAGGTACTGACCCTTTAAATCGTAAAATAACTGCTTCTTTGGTAATCATTTTTCTGTCGCTATTTTTCTCAAGAAAAATTTCATAAATTACTTTTCCAGCGGGGGGCAGATGTGGCAAATAAGCATACAATTCGTTTCCTTTTCTGGTTAATTTAGTTAAAGTCCAGTCATCATGGCTTTTAAATCTCTTAAATTTAATCTCACCTGTAATGGATATGTCTTCGGCTTTTATTACAACATCAGCATCACCAGGTCCACCAAAAGTTCTGGGTAAACTATATTTAACTGTCGTACCGCCAACTTCCACTTTGCCACCCAATGGATGAGTTGGACCAGTTAATCGTTGATAAATTGCCAATCCAGACATAAATATAAAGGCAAATATCCAAGCATAGATAGATTTATACTTCATAAGATTCCTCAATTATCGATTAATAATTCTGCATTTTTAAAATTTTGTAATGCAGTTTTTACAAATATATCATTTTCAAGAGTAATTTGATTAGATTCGTTATTGCCCCACAAAATATATGCAATGGCAGATTTTATATCCAGACTGATAACTGCTTTATCCTTATTGTACATTTCTACATTCCAAATTTTTCTGCTTATTGCAAATTTTGTAAAGTCATTCAACATTGTGTCATCAACCACAAAATCATTCTTATACGCCGAGAAGTTATTTTTATACAAATGTTGAATAGATTTATTGTTTTTTCTAACATATTCTAATGCCCAATTTAAGGTTATTCCTTTTCTGCGAAGTACTGTTGGTAAAGGGCTAACTGTGTCGTATTGAACAATTACGTCAGGGTAAATACCCCAGGAACTAAATAAATTTCTTCCTTTGGGAGTAGTATAAACAGGTATTTGAGTCTTGCCACCATATTTATTTATTATATTCTCAAGCATTTGCTTATTTTCGTTGCTCAAATACAGGTTAGCACTTTCATCTAATTTTGATGAATTACTATCGAGGGTTTTATTCCTATGCAAATGTCTTCCTAATGGAGTTATATATTCGGCAACGGTTATTCTGAATGCAGTACTGTCGAGAATATTAAATAACTTTTGAGCGGTAGCTTTGCCATAAGTTTGCTGCCCAACAATTAATCCTCTGTCGTTGTCCTGAATTGCTGCAGCCAATATTTCACTTCCCGAGGCACTAAGGCTATCAACAATTACAAGCAAGGGTAAGTTTTCGAATATTCCACCATTCTTTGCCCGAAATTCTTCCCTGAAAGATTCATGCTTGGAGACAGTTGAACATATCATTAATGAATCGCGAAGGAAATGGTCGGCAATTTCTACAGCTCTTCCCAAATAACCACCTGTATTACCTCTCAAATCGATAATAACTTTTTTAACGTTCTCAGATATGAATTTTTGGGCTATTGATTCGAATTCTTTGGCAGTAAGGTCAGAAAATCGATTTATACCTATGTAAGCAATGTCATTATCAATAATAAAATTGGTTGAAATTGAGGAACTTTCATAAAGTTTCCTTTCTATTTGAATCGATTTTAATTCATTGTTGGTGAATGACTTATATATGATTGTTACCGAACTTGAAGTATCACCCAATAATAATTGTAGTGCTTCTGTTCTGCTTTTTTTAGAAACAGGAGTATCGTTAATGAATAGAATTTGGTCACCAATCTTAAATCCAGCAGAATCTGCCGGACTTGCCCTTACAACACTAACTACAGTGATAGTATCATTCATTTCTATAAAATCAATTCCAATGCCTACTGTTGTACCCTGGTTGCGTTCATTTAATTTTGCTATTACTGATTTTGGATAATATTCAGAATTAGCATCGAAATTATGAAGTAATTCAACAAAAGCAGCATCGCAGGCTTTATTAATGTCAATAGAGTCACGATGAAATTTTGTTGCGGTTTCTAATATCAATTTCAATTTTCGGGCTTGTAGATTGATTAAATTTTGCATCTCTTCATCTTCGGAAAAGGCAACCGAAGATAAGGAAATACTTAGTATTAAGTAACTTAATATCAATGTAGATTTCATAAATTCAAACTATTTTTAAATTTAACAAGACATAAAACGTATTTAGTGTTGAAAAGTTTTCTAAATTAAATAATTAAAATATTCTAAATTTGATATTTTTTTCGGAACATTATATGAAGATTAAATCTTTAATATTATTATCATTTCTTTTAGCGTTATATTCATCAAAATCTAATGCAAATGACTACCTTTTAGATTCTACACTCGCTTTTAATGGTAGCATCAAGACAATTCTCACTTATAATGGTGTAAATTATATTGGTGGTAGTTTCACCAAAATATCATATATCACAGGATTTGGTTCAATGGTTAATAACCCTACCGGAGAATATGATATCAATTTTCCAAAGATAAATGGCAGGGTAAATGTTGCTATTCCCGATGGAAATGGTGGCTATTATATAGGTGGTGAATTTACAAAAGTTGGCGAATTTAATCGACAAAGAATTGCCCATATCAATGAGTTAGGTGAGGTTACAGCATTTGCTCCCAGTGTAAATGTTGGTAGTTATCCCTATGTTTATGATATGGTTTTGTATAATAACAAATTATATGTATCTGGTTCATTCAATGGCATAAATGGAGTTGTAAGAAATTATTTGGCATGTCTGGATTTAAATGGAAATGTTACCTCATGGAATCCATCATCTAACGACGAGGTCTTTACAATTAATGCCTTTGATAACGTAATTTATTTCGGAGGTAATTTTACCAAAGCTGGAAATCAAGAACGTTATTTTGTTGCAGCTGCCGATTTGAATGGAAATGTTACAAGTTGGAATCCAGAAGCCAATAATAATGTAAGAGATATTGAAATAAACAATTCGAAAATTTATTTGGGTGGTTCTTTTACTCGTGTTAAGGGAGTTAATTGTAGCCGTTTTTGTGCAATCAATCCTAATAATGAAATAGAGTCTTTATTTCCGATTTTTAATAATACTGTTGAAGCAATAAGGGTAATCAATAACCGAATTTATGTTGGAGGTAGATTTACTAAGGTAAACAACACAAATAGAAATTATCTTGCTGCAATTGATTACAACGGATTATTGCTTGCTTGGAATCCTCAACCCAATGCAACTGTTTTTGGTTTGGAAGCTAATGAAAATGGGGTAACAATTGCTGGATCATTTTCGAAAGTTACTGGGCAGAATCGCTCATCTTTTGCCAGGATAGATCATAATGGGGTGCTTTCCAATTGGAATCCCAACGCAAATGGTACTGGCTATGCTATTGGACTTGGAAATACAAACACATTCATAGGTGGCTTATTCAATGGCTTGGGGGGATATGACAGAACTTATTTGGCTGCAATTGATACGTTGGGGAATGTATTGCCATGGAATCCAAGTCCCAATTCAGAAGTGTACTCAATTTTTGCCCACGACACGATAGTCTATATATCTGGTACTTTTACTAAGGTGGCTAATACAAGTATAAGTAAATTTGCCGCTTTAAATTATTCCACTGGTGTACCATTGAGTTGGAGACCCGTTTTTAATGGCTCAGTATATTCTCTAATTAATTTTGATGATAGAATAGTTGTTGCAGGTGCTTTTACCAAAATAAACAACTTAAGCAGAAATTATATGGCTGCCTTTGATAGTGATGGTCAATTAATGGATTTTGCTCCCGATATCAATTCTGCAATTTTTGCTATGGATCACGATAAAGGTAAATTATATTTAGGTGGTTTTTTTACAGAAGTAAACGGAATATCAAGAAATAGAATTGCTTGCATTGATACTTCCGGTAGTCTTACAAACTTCAATCCTGATGTTGATAATGCAATTTTAGCCCTGAAGTTTTTTAAAGATAAAATTTATATTGGCGGTTGGTTTGACTTTGTTTCTGGGCAGTCCAGAACCAAATTTGCATGTATAAATAAAAACGGTTATCTTACCAGCTTCGCACCCAATCCAAATAATGCTGTTTGGTCTATTATGACATTTAGCGTTCCATTTGACGTGATTTATATAGGCGGTGATTTCACAAGCATATTTGGTCAGAGCTTATCTAACTTAGCTGCAATTGACGCTAATGGCGGGTTGGTTCCTTGGTATCCCAATCCCGATAAATCCGTTTTTGCTCTCAGCTCTTCTGGTTCGCAAGTATATGCTGGTGGATTATTTCTGTCATTTGAAAATACTCTGAGCCCTAATTTCGCGATTTTATCAACTTACAGCTTAAACCCCGGTAAACCTACCTTGATTTCTCCGGTAAATAATTCTTTAAAAATTCCTGTTCTAAGCAGATTTGATTGGAACGCAACCGAATACACTTCAAATTATAGAATTCAATTCTCTACAAATATTCAATTTAATGCTATCGTTTACGATACCATTGTTGACATTAATTATTTGCAGTTTGCAGAATCAAAGCTATTATACAACACAAAGATGTATTGGAGAGTAAGGTCAATCAATTTACAAGGAATATCCCAATGGTCAGATACTTGGTCGTTTACTACCAGAGTAGCTCCTCCCCCAGCACCCATTTTGGTTAGCCCATCGGATGCATCAATTGGAATTGGATTAAGTGATATATTTAAATGGAATTTATCTACTACGGCAGAATCTTATCAAATTCAATTTTCTTCAGATGAGTTTTTTAATTCTATCATCTTGAATGATTCCTCCGTAGCCGATACACAAAGAGCTATATTTGATTTGGCAGTTGAACCACTTCAGTCATATTATTGGAGAACAAGGGCTATAAACGAAAGTGGTCCGGGTATGTGGTCACAAGAATGGAATTTTACCACTGCCGAATTTTTCGCTCAAAATATTAATTTAAAAGTAGGGTGGAATTTAATTTCGTCAAATTTAATTCCTTTGAACGATACTGTAAGTGTAATATTCCATAACATTGACGATAAAATTCTAATAGTAAAGAATGGTGGTGGTGCAGTCTATATTCCCCAATATCAAATTAACACAATTGGAAAGTGGAAAGATAAAGATTCCTACAATGTTTATTGCACTTCCGCAAGTACACTCACAATTCTTGGTTATAGGTTAAATCCTGATATCGTTAATTACAACCTTGTTACCGGTTGGAATCTAATATCATATATTAGAAGTTCTGATATGGGAGTTGAAGTTGCTTTGAAATCCCTAACAGATGATAACAAATTGCTTATTGCCAAAGATGGTAATGGGAATGTTTTTATCCCGGATTATGGAATAAATACAATAGGAAATATGAAAACAGGCTTGGGTTATAATCTTTATATCAAAAGTCCCATTACTTTTACTTATCCCGCAAATGATTAGGGGATAGTGTAACTGCGCCAATAGTTCAAAAATTGTGTTATCATAGAATCTTTTTTATGAATTGAATTAAGTTTGCAAACAAGTCAGGGTGCTTGTACTACTAATCCTAATATTATATAGGACAAACATCCTGTTTTGAAAAAATATCACTAACTTCCTTTTTGAGAATTCGCCTCTTATTTTTTTAATTAACACCAATAGTTTTCTCTGACTTAAACTAAAGCAGTTGTTTTAACATTAAATTGAGGTGGATTGGCAATAGTATTTTTTACAGCACAATGATTAACGGCATTAACCAACATATCATAGTATTTGATTGGAAAATCAGCAGGTACCCTTATATCAATATTAATTGCTGCTGGTGCATGCTTTATTGGGTCCCATTTCAAATCCTGATATAATTCAATGTTTTCAGCATTAATTCCTCTGCTGTCGCAGAATCCTTTCACATAAATTCCTGCACATGTTGCCAGTGATGCTAAAAATAATTCATAAGGGGCTGGAGCAGTCCCGTCACCACCTCCATTAACTGGTTGGTCACTTTCTACTATGTAATTACCCAAATCTGCATGTACTTTTTTGTTTCCTGGAAAAAAAACTCTAATTCCCATTTCTGAACTCCTTAAATTTGTAATTGTAAAAATAACAATAAATAAAAAAACTATATTACTAATTAGCAATATTGACGAAATAACTATGAAAATTGTTTTATATGTATCATTAGCCGTAATTATCTTATTGATAAGTTTCCTCCTTTACTTTAATATATTGTTAGGCTCAGTGCCTTTGGATAAGGATGTTTACTTCGAAATAAAAAAGGGTACATCAACAGAAGAAATTATTAAAGAACTTAATCAAATTGGACTTCTGAAACCCCACGATTTGTTCTATTTATATTTAGGTTTCGTGAAATTTAAAGATAATACTTACATCCAGGCAGGGTATTACCATTTTCCGAAAGGATTTTCAAATGATGATGTAATAATATCTATAATCAATGGAACAAATTTATATTCTATAAAGGTAACATTACCCGAGGGTATGACAATAAGAGAATATGCAGGAATATTTAGTAAAAAATTAAATATTGATTCTGCAGAGTTTATAGAATTATCATTTAATAAAGATTTTCTTCTAAAGCAAGATTTAAATACTGAATCAGCAGAGGGTTATGTTTTTCCATCAACTTATCAGTTTTTGCCAAACACAAAAATTGATAGAATCTTGAGTAATCTTATCAAAGAACAAAATAAAAACTGGAAAGCAGGATATAAGGAACAAGCAGAATTATTGAAGATGAGTAAACATCAAATCTTGACATTAGCATCGATAATAGAAGCAGAAACACCCCTGGAAGATGAGAAAGCACGAGTAAGTGGACTTTACCATAATAGATTAAACAAAGGCATGTTACTGCAGGCAGACCCTACTGTTCAATATGCACTTGGTAATAAAAAGGCATTATCAAGAAAAGACCTCAATATTATAAGTTTATATAATACATATAAATATAGAGGTTTGCCCCCCGGACCGATTAATAATCCATCAATTAGTTCTATTATAGCAGCCCTCTATCCAGAAGAAAACCATTTTACCTTTATGGTAGCAACAGGCGACGGAAGTGGTCGTCATAATTTTTCGGAGAATTATCACGAGCATTTAAAATTTGTGAAAGATTTCAAAAAAAATAAATCACTACGTTAAAATTAGATATATTGGAGTTCAAATTGAAAAAGAATGATATATTTATGGTAATATTAATTTGTTCCATATCCTTGGCTATTTATATAAGCACAATGTCTCGTGGAGTATCCTATACAGATAGCGGCGAACTTGCTGCTGCAGTTGCCACTCTTGGAATAGCACATCCCACAGGGTATCCGTTATTTACGATTGTCGGTCATTTATGGACATATCTTCCCATTTCTTCGTCTGTGATATTTGAATTAAATGTGTTTGCTGCTTTTTTAATAGCATTGTCAGCAGGTTTTGTATTCCTAATTGCTAAGCTTTTGATTATGCAAGAAAAATTTGATGCTCTTTGGATTAATTTAATCAGTGCTACAGTTGCGTTTACTTATTCGGTCGCTATTAGAATTTGGCAGTAATGTAC
>CAYUZZ010000054.1:0-6607 GCA_964449505.1 uncultured Hyphomicrobiales bacterium
CTATTATTAATAACTTTTTCATTTTATTACCATTTTTTAAATTTATAAATTGTTTCTTTTGAATATCTTTTATTAAAATTTCGAGTTACTTTTTTGAATTATTAAAACTATATTTTTTTAAAGTAAACTCAAAGTACTTTACGCCCCTGAATCAATCTTACCAATACCACAATTACAGCAACTACCAGCAAAATATGTATAAAACCGCTCATTGTATAGGAACTTACCATTCCTAATAACCATAAAACAATTAACACAACAGCAATAATATATAACATCACAAGCTCCTTCTTTTTTAAATAATTTTCTTTTATAATCCCTGCCAGTCGGCTGACAGGGTATTTTGAATATCTACTTACTTAAGTACTTCCACAAATATGTTTCTATTATACAATCTTCCTTCAGGGTATCGGTTGTTGAATGTATATTGGTTTTTTGTCTGCCCAATACCGATTGATTTTACAGTCACTATTCTGTTTTCTTTAGACAGCTCTGAATCAATTATGGCTTTTGCCTGGTCTGCTCTTTCCTGCGAAAGCTTAAGGTTGCCTGCTTCTGTTCCAATCACATCGGTGTGCCCATGAACAATGACTTTATTTCCTCTTTCTATGCCAGGAACAATCTCATTTTTTATTTTTGTTTCGTATGTTTTTATTGCATCGGCACTATTATAATCAAATAACATAAGGTATCTGGCTGCATTTTTTAATTCTTTTTCCTTAGTCAGTTTAAATGCAACATTTTGTTCAGTTTTATTTCCCTTTTTATCTGTTATGGTAACTTTTGCATTATATCTTCCTGTTTCAAGAAATCTCATTAATTCAGCAGGATTGATTCTAGCATAACTATATGAATATGGACCAAAATACAATGATCTATCTTCTCCACTAATGGTTATATCCCAACTTCTGAATGGTTCATCCCCACTAATTGAAAAAATCATGTCATTATCAATTGATGATTCATCTCTTATGGTATAGGCAATAGGTTTTGTCATATTAGGATTTGTAAAGACAAATTCTACTCTTCTATTCTCGTCATTTATCAAAGTTCGAGAAACAGACTCAGTACTATCACTTCCCGACACTTTTCTTGGTGGGGCAATTTCTATGCTTATTCTATCTGGATCTATACCAAAAGCATCTACTAAGTAGCTTTTAATTTTCACCGCTTGAACTTCTGCATTTAGTTCGTCAGGGTCTGAAGTTCTTAAGATTAGTTTTTCACCTGTATTTCTACTCATTCTATCGCCAAAGATATTCATATTGTTGTAATACGCTATCATTAATTGGTCAACATTAGTTTCTTTTGTTGTTAAATCACCTTTTATAAAATTTCCAAGCTCTTCTTCGTTGAAATTCTTTGCGTCCGCTTTAGACAAAATAATATATCTTGGAGGGATTTCAACGTTCCCTTTTTCAAAAAATACATAAGGATGAATCGGAAAATAACCCTTCACATTTTTTGTAAGTATTTTATTATCATCGGGCATAACAACGAATACTTTATTATATTCAGGTATCTCGGATTTTGTAATTTTATTAATACCATCAATAGGGTCTCTATTCTCCATTGATAACCTAACACCGAGTCTATAACTTCCTGTTGACCAAACATCAGAGATAGCATTTTGGTCTGGTAGGCTTTCACCTTTTTGATTTATCATCCACGATGCTTCGATAAAGGGAGATGCATATAATGAACTATTTTGATTCAAATCTGCAAATTTAATGTCATAAGCTATTCCGCCCTGAACTCCATAGGTTAATTTATTAATCGCAATAACATCAGTTTCAGGTTCTTGGGGTGCTTCATCTTTATTATATTTGAAAATAAAAGTTGCACCAAGGTTAAGTGCTAAAAATGGACCAGCATAAAAGTTTAAATTTGGAATAAGCTTTTGGTCAGCTCTAAATAGTGGTTCGAATGTCAAATAACTTAATTTGGTATCGAAAGACGGTATGGGCAACCTTGTATCATCGATTACCAGTGCATTTCTTACATCATGAGAAATTCTAAATTGAAAACCCCACCAACTTTCTGATAAATATTCTCCAAAAATTCCTAAATATGTTCCGATTCCAGTACCATCAACTCTATCAATATTATCAGGATATGAATGGAAGTTGTAATCCAAGCCATGCAATTGCTGCCAACCAAGGGCTGCCGAATTTGTTTGCAATCCCATGTTCAATCCATATCGCCATGCTTGCTGACGGAATTTACCTTCTTGTGCGTTTGCTGTACTAATCACCAATAGAACAACAATTAATGATAGTATTATACTACCAATCGTCTTTTGTATAAAGTTTTTCATTTTAAATACCTTTAAATATATTAATTAATAGAAATGCAATTTTCCTTGTTTGCAGGATAATTCCTAAGTAGTAGATTGTATCAGTTGTGAATAAGAATACAGGCAAATTAAAATTTTGTTTAAATTATGATTAATCTAATTCATATCCGCTTTTTATTACGGTCATTATCATTTTAAATCGTTCGTTTGCACTTATTTTATTGGGCGTATGCGCAGGTATTATTATTGATTGACCTGTATCAAGAAAATAAGGGTTTTCACCTATGGTAATTTCTGCCCTACCATCAATTATCTGTGCAAATGAATCATAGGGAGAAATTCTCTCAACCAACGCCTCACCTTCGTCCAAAGACAGAACACTTACATTACCTGTTGTTTTTTTAATAATTGTTTTAATTATAATCGAATTGAGTTCGTATTCAATTATTTCTACCAAAATCAGTGGCTCTGATTTTTTCATTTCACAGTTTTTCATTTCATTTTCTCAGTATAAATAATAGTTTGTTGGGAAAACGCGATGTTCAATATTTGTTTAGAGTGACTCAATATACTTATGCAATCCCTCTTTTGTTTTTCCAAGCACTTTTCCAATTTTCGTATGGAGTTTATTTATTAACTCTTCGATTTTATCTTCGTGAAAACTCAAATCGGTATCTGAAAGATGTGGAAACTGTGCTTTTAGTTGCTTTTTCTTTTCTTGCCAATTTTCTTTTGTAATGGTAGAAGACTTTACTTGGTTAGCTAATTTTGATGACATATTAGTTCCTGCTAAATTTGTGACACATATTAATATCACAAAAATAGCTTTGTAAAAATCAATTAAGTTATACAACAAAACTTATAAGTTATACAATTCACTTAATTAATTAATTACCCGATGATATAAAGCCCTGTAACAAAGCTACACACTAACTATTAGCAAAGTGCGCTTGTAATAAAATAGCATTAAAATTCTCGAAAATATTGACATTTCGGGTAATATTTTGCAATTTTTCATTATGTAGTTAGAGTTATTAGTTTGGAGTTTTCAATCAAAAGAAAGGAAGATTAGAATTTACTGATGTCGAGTCTTCGCTTTTCTCTCATTTTCTTAAAGAATGTGGGGGTTAGACCAGTAACTTTTTTAAATTGATTGGAAAGATGTTGAACGCTACTGTAGTTAAGTTTCCAAGCAATTTCTGATAAATTTAGTTCATTATAAACTAACAATTCCTTCACTCGCTCTATCTTGTGATGAATAATAAATTGCTCGATGGTGGTTCCATGTACTTCAGAGAATAGATTAGAAAGATAGGTATAGTCATAATCAAGAGTTTTGCTTAGATATTCGGAAAAGTTAACCTTCAAATCTTCTTCCGAATAATGAATTAACTCTATAATTGTATTCTTTATTTGTTCAATTATATGTACACGTTTATCAAATATTAATTCAAGACCGAAATTTCTTAAACCTGCATCTAATGTATCTAATTGTGATTTGGACATATTTTCCACTACTTCAACTTCCCCTAACTTCAGGTTTAATTGTTGAACACCCAACTTCTCCAGCTCTGATCTGACAACCAATTTGCAACGTAAGCAAACCATATTCTTGATATATACCATCATAAAAAAATCCTCTCGGGTAACTTATCAATCAATGTATTAGAATTAACAGCCTTGAAAAATGAAATCTTAAATTAAGTTTAATAATTTAATTAATCAGAAAATTCTAAAAAAACAAATTATATATATCACCCATTATTAAGTATTGATATAACGATAATTTATGACAAATTCATTTATATTTTAAGATTGCTTAAATAAAGATGTAAAAATTGCAAAGAAAAGTTATAATAGGTAATCCAATTGATGAATTGTCTTAACATCTATTTGATTATCGGGGAAGGTAACGTCAGGAAGTTTATCAGAACTAAACTGTATCTCGCGGCTTTTGTTATAAACATTGGTGGCAGCTCGTCCTAAGTAATTAGTCTCGACACCATTTTGCCTATGCTGGGTTAGTTTATCAAATCCATTTGATTGCATACCCGTGGTTTTCAACTTGCTAAAAGTATCGTCAAGTTCTTCGAGCCACATATTTTTATTGGATCCTAATTTTTCCATTTCCTTGAATCCATTAGCAGAAACTGTACCCATTTCTCCATTTCCAATACGGTCTTTTATACTGGAATTTGAATCAATAACTAATAAACCTTTACCCGACTTCAGGTAAGGAATTCTTTGCAAAATCTCGTTATTGTTGAGATCAAATTCGAAAGTTTTAAAATCCAATAGTTCCGAATTTCCGTCAAAATTAACAACTATTGCATCTTTTTTAATACTTGTTTTATCGGTAGGTGGCAATGTCAGCTTACCATCAGTAAATTGATATTGTAAATCAAGCGAAAAACTAATTTGTTTCCTATCTTTTGTATTGATAATACCCTCAGACTTGAATTTTGCAAGTTGATAATCCACAGATATTTCTCTTCTATCATATTTGATATGCCATTGCGGATCATTGATGTTTTGCTTAGCCTGTTCGGATAAATTTTGTTTACTCTTGGTACTATCGGAATAAATTGCGTCAAACTCCCTATTATAGATCTCCTTTAAAATCATCTCCAAAATTTTAATTTTAAAATCAAAGGAAGGGTCACCAGAATTGCTTGTATTGTTTTTAGCATTCTCTTTAAAGTCTGATTTTTGAGTTGATACGGGTGTTGGTTTATCAACGGGATGATCAACCCAGAATTTCACACTTTCCGCTGCCTGACGAACTTTGAAAGATTCGTTTTCAGTTTTGAGAGCTATTTCTGATGTATTTATTTGCATACTTCAGTAAAACAATAATTAATATAACTCTTATATCGGAACTTTTGTTATTTTACTTGAGTTAAAAATGATTTTTTAAGAATAATTATTGATGATGTGAAAAAGCTGTATTTTGAAAATGATAAATTTGACGTAGCCATTGTTTTGAATGGCAAATTACCTGATGATAGTTTTTTTGAGAAAACTGAAGATTTGATATTTGTGGCAGCAGATGGGGCAGCAAATAATCTTCTTAGAATAGGGAAAGAGCCTGATTTTATTATAGGTGATATGGATTCATTCATAATTAATACAATTTTGGAAAAAGCTAAAATGATTAGGTATGATGACCAAGATACTAATGATTTCGAGAAAACACTGATTTGGTCTATCGAGAGAAATATCAAGAATATATTGATAATTGGGTTTCATGGTGGAGAATTGGAACACACTCTTAATAACTTTAGTGTGCTTGTTAAATATTCCCAACAAATTAATTTATGTATCTTAGATGAAAAACGATATGGCATACCTATTGCAATTCCAGTCCAATTTAAAATCAATATGGGTGAAATCGTGTCGTTAATCCCCTCCCCCACAGTAAATTTAACAAGCAGGGGTTTGAAATGGGAACTAAGTAAAGAAACTCTCGAAATTGGGAAAAGAGAGGGTGCAAGAAATTTATCTAATTCTGAAAATGTCGAGTTAGAAATCCATTCAGGCTCATGTATTCTTTTTGTTGATGATAGGTTTCCATTAGTTCCGCATATTTCTTAATGATTGGCATAAAGGATCTGAACTATATAATAATTAGTATAGAACAGTCACCAGGACAATTTTCAAAAGAGCACTTTAATTATTTGTTTTATAATATGTTGATGCTTTTGTATTTTAGTACTGAATTTAAATAAAAAATTGAAAATATGATAAAATTATTATTAAGTCTTGTATTAGTCCTATTGGTTTCTTGTGCTAATATACAAGCACCATCGGGAGGTCCACCCGATACAACACCACCGGAAATTCTCGAATTTTTTCCGGCACAGAATACTATCAATTTTAACGATGGTATTGTTCTCAGATTTAATAAATACATGGAAAGAAGCAAAGTAATAGAAAATTTAATAATAATTCCCGAAACCCTATTCGAGTATGATTGGAGTGGCAAAGAACTAAGCATCAGCTTTACAAATGGTTTAGCCGAGAATACTACGTATTCCCTAATTTTGGGCACTGAATATACTGATTTGTTATCCAATAAACCCGATAGGGCGTTCTCCTTAGTATTTTCAAGTGGTAGTGTAATTGATTCCGGTAAAATTTATGGTAGAATCCTACATCCAAAACCTGAGGGAGCATATATTTTTGCATATTTTAGTGGTAATCACCGATTGGATACACTCAACGCTATCAATACAAAACCAGATTACAGAGTACAAGTAGGCAAAAATGGCGAATTTCAACTGCCCGCATTAAAAGACGGGTTTTACCGCC
>CAYUZZ010000054.1:6617-10228 GCA_964449505.1 uncultured Hyphomicrobiales bacterium
TGCAGTAAAAGATTTATTAAAAAATGGCATTTATGATATAACTGACCCTTTTGGAATTGCAACTAAAGATATTGCGGTTCATAATGGTATAGCTGCATTCACAGAAATAAAGTTAGGTGAGATACCTGATAAAACTTTACCCGAAATCTTAAGCATAATATCGGCAAGTAATAATAAAATAAGTATCCGCTTCAGCAAGCCAATGAACGATAGCATTATTTTAAATTCTGCTATTACTTTGCTGGACACTGCCAAAACTGAATCTATCAAATCCAGGTCAATTTACAAAAATCCATTTACTTCTAATACTTATGAGCTGATAAGCCTTGCACCTTTGAACCCCGATAGAATTTGGGAGATTTCTTTTGATGACAATAATATCCCTTATGATACAGCAGGTAATTTACTCGATTTGAAAAGAATTCCAAAATTTAATGTTATTACTAAAATTGATTCAGGCAAAGTAAAATTATTCTCCAAGCCCTTCAGCGACAGTTCTGACGGTATTCAAACTGATAAGGTTTTTGATTTTACATTTAATGAAGCAATCGATAAAAATGTAGTGAAAGTAGAATTTAAGCTGACTAAATTAAATGAACTTTCTGAGTTGTTTTTGGATACTCTGCCTGCAAATGATAACCAGATATTAATTGCCTCAAATAAAAATTTAGAAGAAAATACTTCCTACAATCTGTTAGCGACTTTCAATAATTTAAAAAGTTTGTCTAATGGATTGGTAAGCGACACTACAATACACTTGTTTTTCAAAACAGAAGATAAAAGAAATACAGGAGGAATAAGCGGTAGATTTACACCTAAAATTTTAAAGTGCAACAAATCTACTTATATGATTTTATACAATCAATCTAATAGATTTATTCAAAAATTAGGTGAAAATGGAGATTTTAACTTTTCATCAATACCTGCAGATAACTATAACATAGAACTTTTCTGCGATGATAATGACAATGGGATTTATGATTTTGGAACAATTTATCCATTTGAATTTTCAGAACCATTTTATATTCACAATAAACAACTTAAGGTAAAAGAGCGTTGGAACATTGATAATGTAAATATATTAGAAGTTTATGATGCAGTTAAATAATTTTATAGAAATCTACAACAAATATTCACGTATATTAATCTATATTACCGGTTTTATGGTTTTAGTTTCGTTGATAGCAATTATTGGATTTTATTTAAGCAATTGGTGGATTTCTTTTTTTCAGATAGTTACCGATATTGCTATATACATATTTATTTTAAACGAAATCATTAAACTTATTTTTGCAAATAATTTCAAAATACATATTCAGGAAAGATCATTAGAATTAATTATATTAGTACTTTTATTGTCGCAGATGTTATTCCCACAGACAACCATTCATATATTCAGTATTATTCTCCCGAATATAACCCCGCAAAAAATTTCACTTATATATCTTGCCATCATTGAATTATTCCTTATATTTATTATGTTTCTAAAGCTGATAAGACTAACACATACATTATCAAACATTAGATTGCACTCAAGTGCAATTATAGCTATCAGCTTTTTTATAATTATTTTTATTGGTGCACTTTTGCTGATTCTACCAAGAACTTACTTGCCAGGAACTAACTACAACTTTTTAGATGCATTTTTTACTTCGACCAGTGCAGTTTGTGTTACTGGGTTAATAGTTGTAGATACGGCTACTCAGTTCACCACGACTGGGAAATTAGTGATTTTATTGCTTATCCAAATTGGTGGACTTGGTATTATGACCTTGACAACTTTTTTCGCATTTTTCATCACAGGAGGAATGTCGCTCCGTGCAAGATCATTGGTAAAAGACTTGTTGAGTGAGGAAAGTTTAATTGATATTAAAAATCTTCTTATAAGAATTTTAACCTATACCCTTGTTATAGAGTTGATAGGTACTTTATCATTATATATAGCTACAGTTGATAACATATTAGTTTATGAACCCGAACAATTATTCTTTGCTTTGTTCCACTCCATATCCGCCTTCTGCAATGCTGGATTTTCATTATATTCAGAAAATTTGATGAAAGAAAGCATAAGGGATAATTATCTTTATACCAGTACAATAATGATGCTAATAATGTTGGGTGGCTTAGGTTTTGTGGTTCATTCCAATTTGACTGAATATTTCTTAAAAAAGCGTATGAATAAAGCATTTAGGTTGAAAATACATACCAAGTTGGTATTGGCGTCAACTCTCGGATTGATTTTGGTTGGTACTCTTTTAATTTGGAGTTTCGAATCATATAGACTATTTCCGGAACTTGGATTGTGGGAGAGATTATACAATTCTCTTTTTTGGTCGATCAGTGCCCGTACAGCAGGCTTCAACTTACTTCCAACAGAAAAATTATCTAACTCTGCAGCGATGGTTCTTATCCTATTGATGTGGATTGGTGCATCGCCCGGTTCTACGGGAGGCGGTATCAAAACCACCACAATAAGCATAGTAATAATGGCATTAATTAGTTTTATGCTCGGCAAAGACAGAACCGAATTATTCAAAAGGGAAATATCACGGGATAGTATAAGACAGTCATTTTTTGTAATTCTATCATCAATTTTGGTTTTAGGTCTCAGTTCCACATTTTTAGTTTGGTTAGAATGGAATAAAAGCCCATTGGACTTGATTTTCGAGGCAACTTCTGCCATTAGTACTGTAGGTTTATCAAGAAATATCACCTATTTTATGGGTGATGGTGCTAAAATTTTATTAATATTTCTAATGTTTGTTGGCAGAGTAGGAGTATTATCATTTTTATTATCGTTTCACCGTCCTGTTGAAGAAGCGAAATATAAATTTCCACAAGAAAACATTATCGTTGGTTAATTATTATGAAAAATCAAAAATTTTGCGTTATTGGGTTGGGTTATTTTGGTTATAATTTGGCTGTTTATTTAACAGAGCAAGGTGCCGAAGTGCTTGCAATAGACAACAAGCCCGATATTATTGACCTTATCAAAGACAAGGTATCGGTGGCTGTACAGGCAAATTCATCTGATATTAAAGTGCTCAGAAATCTTGGCATCAACGATATGGATGCAGTAATAGTTGCTATTGGCGAAGATTTCGAAGCTTCTATAAATACTCTTGCCAATCTTCAAGAAATTGGTTCCAAAAGAGTTATTGCTCGTGTGATATCTCCAATTCACGAGCGTTTAATGAAATTGATGGGTGTTAATGAAATTTTACTTCCTGAGGCCGAAGCTGCCAAGCACTTGACGAACAAACTTGTAATACCAGACCTTTTGGATTTTATTGAATTGGATAATAATTACGGTATTTTTGAAATTAATGCTCCTAACGCATTTATTGGAAAAAGTTTGATTGAGATAAATCTAAGGTCAAATTTTAACCTAAATCTTGTTACTTTAAAAAAAGAAACTAAAAAAGGTCTTTTTTTTAAGATAGAGAAAGATAGCATAATTGGTATTCCCTCACCTGAATATGTCTTTAATGAGCAAGATATTCTTGTTATTTTTGGTAGTAAAAAAGATATTGAAAAATTCATGAATGTTCACAGATGAGATATTTATTATTAATATTCCTATATGTAGGATTAATATGTCAAATTAATTC